>NZ_JARRQY010000017.1:0-50556 GCF_037381185.1 Acidihalobacter sp. | reverse complement strand
CCCCCCCGAAACCAACCTCAGCCACTGCAGCATGAGTTCCGGCGAGCCCGAAAACACCCCACAACGAACAAAACCAAACCGTCATAAACTAAGATCAACCGAACACTCCCACATTGCGACCAACCCCACCAGCCCGCATACTTCCGTCCATGCCTGAAAAACCCCGCATCCTCGACAGCCGCATCGTCGCCCAAAGCCGCATCTTCCGTGTCGAGGCCCTGGATCTGGAATTCGCCAACGGCGTACGCGCGCAGTACGAACGCCTAGTCGGCGGCAGCGGCGGCGCGGTGCTGATCGTGCCTCTGCTTGATCCCGAGACCGTACTGCTCATCCGCGAATACGCCGCCGGCAGTGAAAGCTACGAACTCGGTCTGCCTAAAGGGCGCATCGAAGCCGGAGAAGACGTCCTCGAGGCAGCCAACCGCGAAATCATGGAAGAAATCGGCCACGGCGGACAGAGACTCGAACTGCTCACCGCCCTGAGCGTGGCCCCCGGCTACATGAGCCACCGCACGCACATCGTGCTCGCCCGCGACCTCTATCCCCGGCGTCTGCCCGGCGACGAACCCGAAGAAATCGAGGTCGTGCCCTGGCGGCTTGAAGACATCGAATCACTTATCGAACGCGACGACTTCAGCGAAGCCCGCTCACTCGCCGCGCTATATCTCACCCGCGACCGCATCCGCAACGGACAGCTATGACCGCCCCAACCCACGAACAACTCCGCAGCCTTCTTCCCGCCGTCATCGATATCGCCGAAGCCGCCGGGCGGGCGACCATGGAGGTCTACGAAAACGTCGACCTGGGCATCACCCACAAGGACGACAAGACCCCCGTCACAGATGCCGACTACGCCGCACACCGGCTCATCGTCGAGCGGCTACAGACGCTGGAACCGCTCTACCCGGTGCTGTCCGAAGAATCCGAATCGGTGCCGTTCGAGGAACGCGCCTCCTGGCAGACCTACTGGCTCATCGATCCGCTCGACGGCACCCGCGAGTTCATCAAGCGCAACGGCGAATTCAGCGTCAACATCGCGTTGGTACACGAGCACGACACGCTGCTCGGCGTGGTCTACGCTCCCGCGCTGAACACCACCTACGAAGCCGCGCACCGGCTCGGTGCGCGCCGCCACGATGCCAACGGCAGCACCGACATCCACGTCCGCCCTGCCGCCGTGCCGCCGGTCATCGCCGGCTCTCGCTCGCATGCCAGCCCCAACCTCAAGGAACTGCTCGAGCGCATCGGCGAATACGAGTTCATCAGTATGGGCAGTGCGCTCAAGACTTGCCTGGTCGCCGAGGGACGCGCCGACCTGTATCCACGCCTCGGCCTGACTTCCGAGTGGGACACCGCCGCGGCGCAGTGCGTGCTCGAGGAGGCGGGCGGCCAACTGACCGACACTCAGGGGCGGCGCCTGCGCTACAACACCAAGGAGTCGTTGCTCAACCCGCACTTCCTGGCCTTCGGCGATGCCGAACGCAACTGGCCCGATCTTTGCCCGGATTAGCCGTCGGGCAGACATAAACCCCGAAACCGGCGCCGCACGGCACGGTATTCGGGCAAAACAACGGCAGACCGCGTCATCGAGGGGCAAGCATGGCGTTCCGGCCAACGTTACGGAAACTTGACATGGTGGCGGCGAGTGGCAAGACTGCCCGCCCTGTCCATGACCACTGCGTCGACTACAAACGGACGCCGGGCTGCCGCGACACCGCGGCGGCGTCCAAGCGATAAAGCAACATGAACGCGTGAACAGACAAGTTCCTGTCCTACAGCTCGAGAACATCCACAAGCGCTACGCCGGCCTCGAAGTCCTCAAGGGCATCGATCTCACCGCGCACGCCGGCGACGCCATTTCGATCATCGGCTCCAGCGGCTCGGGCAAGAGCACGCTGCTGCGCTGCGTCAATCTGCTGGAACGCCCGAACGAGGGCCGCATCGTGCTCGACGGCGAGGAACTCAAGCTCGCCCGCCAGCGCGACGGCGTGCTCAACGCCGCCGACAGCCGCCAGCTCGACCGTTTCCGCGCCCAGCTCGGCTTCGTGTTCCAGGGCTTCAACCTGTGGCCGCACATGAGCATCCTGCAGAACGTCATCGAGGCGCCCACGCAGGTCAGGAAACAGAACAAGGCCGAGGCCGTCGAGCAGGCCGAGGCGCTACTGCAGAAGGTCGGGCTCTACGACAAGCGCGACGCCTATCCGGTGAGCCTGTCCGGTGGCCAGCAGCAGCGCGCGGCCATCGCCCGTGCGCTGGCCATGCAGCCCAAGGTAATCCTGTTCGACGAGCCCACCTCCGCACTCGATCCCGAGCTGGTCGGCGAAGTGCTGAGCGTCATCCGCCAACTGGCCGAGGAAGGGCGCACCATGCTCATCGTCACCCACGAGATGCGCTTCGCACGCGACGTCTCCTCGCAGGTCGTGTTCCTGCACCAAGGGCGCATCGAGGAGCAGGGCACGCCCGCTGAGGTGTTCGACAATCCTCGTTCGGAACGCTGCCGGCAGTTCCTGGCGAGCACTCAATAGATCGCCGGCAACCTAAGGGGTTACACACAATGAAAATCTACAAGCTGATCTCCGCCGCACTGCTCGGGCTGAGTTTTGCCGGCGCGGCCAACGCCGAACAGGTCATCCGCATGGGTACCGAAGGCGCCTACCCTCCGTTCAACTACATCAACAAGGACGGCAGCGTCGGCGGCTTCGATATCGACATCGGCAACGCCCTGTGCAAGCAGATGAAGGTCAAGTGCGTGTGGGTCACCCAGGCCTGGGACGGCATCATTCCAGCCCTGCTGGCACACAAGTTCGACACCATCGTCGCCAGCATGTCCATCACGCCCGAGCGTGAGAAGGCCGTGTCCTTCACCAACCCCTACTACTCGAACAAGCTGCAGTTCGTCGGTCCCAAGGCGCATCCCTTCGAGCCGACCAAGGCCGCGATGAAGGGCATGACCGTTGGCGCCCAGCGCGCGACCATCGCCGCGCAGTGGCTCGACCAGCACATGAAGGGCGTGGTCAAGATCAAGCTCTACGACACCCAGGAGAACGCCTACCTGGATCTGGCCAACGGCCGCCTCAACGCCATCCTGGCCGACAAGTACGTGACCTATAACTGGCTCAAGTCCAAGGACGGTCAGCCCTACGAATTCATGGGCAAACCCGTCTATAGCGGCGACAAGATCGGCATCGCCGTACGCAAGGGCGACAACGCGCTGCGCGAGAAGCTGAACAAGGCGCTGGCGGCCATCATCGCCGACGGCACCTACAAGAAGATCAACGCCAAATACTTCCCGTTCAACATCTACTGATGCGCCGACCGGGGCGCGCGCCGCGTGCCCCGGTCATCGACGCGCAATACTCATCGACATGATCGACCTCCAGGGCTTCGGCAACCTTCTGCTCGCAGGCACGCTCGTCACCGTCGAACTGTCGCTCGCCTCGATGGCGGTCGCCGTCGTACTGGGCCTGATCGGCGCTACCGCGACCCGCTCGCACTTCCTGCCGGCGCGCTGGCTCGCCGCCGGCTACACCACCATCGTGCGCGGCATCCCGGAACTGCTCGCCATTCTGCTGGTCTACTTCGGCGCGTCCATCGTGCTGATGAAGATCGCCGGCCTGTTCGGCTATACCGGCTACATCGAACTCAGCCCGTTCCTGGCCGGCACCGTGGCGCTGGGCTTTATGTACGGCGCCTACGCCTCGGAAGTGGTGCGCGGCGCCATCGACGCCATCCCCCACGGCCAGATCGAAGCGGCCCAGGCCATGGGCATGCACCGCTTGCTGGTGTTTCGCCGCATCGTGCTGCCGCAGACCTGGCGCCTCGCCCTGCCGCCGCTGGGCAACCTGTTCCTCGCCCTGCTCAAGGACACCGCGCTGATCTCCGTGGTCGGGGCCAACGACCTGATGCGCGACACCGCCATCGCCGTCAGCCAGACCAAGGCACCGTTCACCTTCTACGCCAGCGCCGCGCTGATCTACCTGCTGCTCACGGTCGTCACCACCGCCGGCATCGCCTGGCTGGAACGTAACGCCAACCGCGGCATGCAACGGGCCCGGACATGAACTACGCCGTCATCTGGGACAACCTGCCGCAGTTGCTTGGCGGCGCCGTCGTCACCCTGCAGCTCGTCGCGCTGTCCTGTGTGCTTGGCCTGATGATCGCCGTGCCCATGGCCGTGATGCGCGTGTCCGAGCGCGGCTGGGTGCGCCTGCTGCCCTACGGCTACATCTTCTTCTTCCGCGGCACGCCGCTGCTGGTGCAGATATTTCTGGTCTACTACGGCCTATCGCAGTTCGAGGCCATTCGTCAGAGTTTCCTATGGCCGGTACTCAGCCAGGCCTACTGGTGCGCCATCATCGCCTTCACGCTCAACACCTCGGCCTACACCGCCGAGATCCTGCGCGGCGCCATCCAGGCCATCCCGCACGGCGAACTCGAGGCGGCGCACGCGCTGGGCATGAGCGGCCTGCGGCTGTACCGGCGCATCGTCATCCCGCGCGCCTTCCGCCTGGCGCTGCCGGCCTACACCAACGAAGTCATCCTGATGCTCAAGGGCAGCGCCCTGGCCAGCACCATCACCCTGCTCGACATCACCGGCGCCGCGCGCACCATCATCGCCGTCACCTATACGCCCGTAGAGATCTTCTTCGCCGCCGGGGTAATCTATCTGATCATCTCTTTCGTGCTCATCAACGGCTTCCGCCTGCTGGAACGCCGCCTCAACGCCCATCTGCGCGCGCGCACCAGCTGAGTTCGCCGGAGTCCGTCTATCTGCGCGGACGGCGGAACTGCTTGGGGTCGTAATAGAGATCCTTGCGGTCGAGCTGACCTCGATTCACCCGCAAACCGGCTCCGACCTTCTTCGCAGGCAGCTTCCGCACGGTGGCCTTTCGGCGTCCGGGGCGATCGCCTCCGCCGGCCATCAACAGACCGATGACAGCCAGCACGCACAGAAAGAATATCGCGAACGCGATCACTTCAACCCCGCCCCCCGACCTCAGACCAGCTTCTTCTCCCAGAACAGCGCCCGCCCCGTCTTCGGGTCGAGCATGTAGGCCTCGAAGCCGAACTTGCGGTACGCCGCCTGCGCCGGGACGTTGGACTCCAGCACTTCGAGCGTCAGCTTGCCGCAGCCGCGTTCGCGCGCCAGCTCTTCGAGCCGCGTCAGCATGCGCGGCGCAAGACCCTGACCCCGGTGCGCCGGCGTCACGAACACGTCGTGGACGTTCAGCAGCGGCCGCGCCATGAAAGTCGAAAAACCCTCGAAGCCGTGCGCCAGACCGGCCGGCTCCTCCCCCTCGAACGCCAACACACCCAGATAATCGCTGCGTTCGCGCAAACGCGGCACCAGTTCTGCCTTCACCACGTCAGGCAAGGGCTTGCCAGCCCCCATCGCATCGAGCGAATAGCCCGACATCATCGCCAGCAGCGCATCGGCATGTGCCGACAGCGCCAGATTCACCTCTACGATTTCGATCACGAACACCTCATGATTTCTTTAATACGTAATTCGACACAGAGCCCATCATACCGGCTGAGGCAACGATGAAAACGGACTTCAGCCGCCTCAATCGGCCGGTCCGCATAGCCGCAAGCTGAGCTTGCGCAGCCTTTCGCGCGCCTCGTCATCGTAGGCCTGTTCATGCGCCCGCTCTTCGTTCAGACCGTTGCAATAACGTCCGCTCACGCCCTCCAGATCGGGCGATACGGCAAGCCGCAGGATCGCTTCCGCGCCGTCTTCGACGCTGCTCCACGGCGCAATGCCGGACTCGCGCACCATGGTGGTGTCCATATAGGTTGCCGGATGCAGACAATTGACGGATACGCCGAGACCGGCAAGCCGCTGCGCGAGGTCGAAGGTGTAGAGGATCTGTGCCAGCTTGCTCCGGCAATAGGCGCGCTGGCCATCGTAACCGCGCTCCAGCATCACATCCTCGAAATTGATCGCGCACTGCCCCGCCGAAGCCACGTTGACGATGCGTGCCGGCGCGCTGGCCTCGAGCAGAGGCAACAGCGATTCGGTGAGCAGGAAGCCGGCGACGTAGTTGACGGCGAAGCGCAGTTCGATGCCGTCGGCGCTCAGTTCGCGCCCGGCCCCGTGCGCACCGAAACCGATGCCGGCATTGTTGATCAGGATATCCAGTCCGTCGGTTGCCTGCTTCACCGCATCTGCGAGCTTCCGGACCTGCGCCAGCGAGGCGAAATCCGCGGCGAGGAATCCGGCCTGACCGCCCGCCGCCTCGATGGCCGCGACGACAGCCTTGCCGCGGCGTACGTCTCGCCCATGCACCAGCACGCGAGCACCCGCCTCGCCCAGACGTTGTGCCACCACCCGCCCGACGCCGTCCGTCGATCCGGTCACCAACGCCGTTCTGCCCTGAAGTTCCATCACCGGCTCTCCACCTTGGCCTATGGCCTGCTCACGCCACTGAGCGATGCGCTGCCGGAGCCGCTCAATAGCGCGAACCGGCTCTAGCGTCCGGCATAGGCCAGAAGGCATCGTGATTCGAACCATTCACGGCGCCGGCGCAGACGGATCACACCGCGCCGGTGTATTCGCCGCGCGCCGGGTAGTCGTTCTTGATGACGAAATCCAAGGCCTGCAGCATCTCCGAGAACTTAGGCCGCACGAAGGGCATCGATTGCACCGAAATGAAATAGATCGAACCGTCCGGGCGAATGAGAAACAGTCCGGGTTCCGAGAACAACGACGGCTCTTCGATACCGATCGACGTCGTGCCGCGCGATGCCGAGATGTAGAGCCCCCAGTCCCTGGCCATACTCAGCGACAGTCCGTAGCCGATGCGAAGATCGTGCGCACCGATCTTGTCGGCCATCGCGCGCGCCCGTTCCCCGTCGTCGGAACTGATCGCGATCGTGCTTACGCCGCGTTCCGCAAACGCCGGCGTCAGGCGCTCAAGTTCCCGCAAATACGTCGCGCAAATCGGGCAATGCAGTCCGCGATAGAAACACAGCAGCGTGAAGCGCTCGAGATTCTCTGCCGCAAGATCGAAAACGCCGTGGCCCAGCGTCGGGACATGGAGGGCGGGACTGCTCTGGCGGGGAACAAGCATGGCAAAACTCCTGTATATCGACCTAAGGGTTGTTCGTAATTGACGAACGAATGCCAGCATCACACACTTTGAAGCACAATAACTCCACAATTCATGCTCAAGAGTCTCATGAACGCACAAAAATTCGATCGACTGTCGGCTTTCTTCAAAACCTTCGATCTCTCGGTCTGCGTGAATGCGCCACCGGGGCCGACAGGGGACGTCACTCTGCTCATACTCTCCGGGGACAACCGGCGCGCCGCGCAGCTCATATTCTCAGCGAGCGGCACGACCGGCCTCGCCGCCACGAATGCAGTACTGGCGAGCGCGGTGGTCGAATTCGGCGGAACGGGCAATCCACTGCTCGGCGCGCTGCCAAGCCGCCTGGAAGTGGATCTGAACGAACGTCCGGAACTACGCGCGATCACCGAGGCCTTCGTCGCGGAGGCATCAGACTCACGATGCGGACGTGAAACCGCCCTCGAACGCCTGAGCGAAGTCATCGTGCTCATGCTGCTGCGCCATGCGATCGATAAGGGAGCAACCGCCCCCGGGCTGCTTGCCGGTCTGTCGCACCCGACCCTGCACCGCGCACTGGTCGCCATGCACGACACGCCGGCACGCGGCTGGCGTATCGACGATCTGGCGGACCTCGCCAGCATGTCACGCAGCCACTTCATGAGATCGTTCCGCGATACGGTCGGCATGACGCCTGGCGCCTATCTCACGCACTGGCGGCTGACCCTGGCGCGACGTGCCATCCTACGGGGCGGACGCGTAAAAACCACCGCTGCGGATGTAGGCTTCAACAGTGTCGCCGCCTTCTCGCGCGCCTATTCGCGCAGTTTCGGCCACGCCCCCACGGAAACCCGGCGCTCGGTCACCGCATAGGTGGCGGCCGCTCAGTCGTCGGGCACATCCGCCGCATCATTTCCCGCCAGCATCTCCGGCGCAGTCAGCGGTCGCGTCTCGTGCGTCAGCGGCGCCAGCGCGTCGATCTCGCGGTTGGCGGCGACGGCCTGCAGATCGCGGAACTTGCGGGCGCTGGGCAGCACGCGGCGTTCGAGAGTGCCGACCGAGCTGTTGTAGGCTTCCACGGCCTGGTTGAGGCGATTGCCGACCTTGCTCCAGTGCTCGGCCAGCGTGCCGATGCGCTCGTAGAGTTCCTTGCCCAATGCGGCAACCTCGGCGGCGTTCTGCGCCAAGGCCTCCTGGCGCCAGCCGTAGGAGACGGCCTTGAGCAAAGCGATCAGCGTGGTGGGGCTGGCCGGAATGACGCGGCTTTCCGCGCCGTATTCGATCAGCGTCGGATCCTGGGCGAGCGCGGCGGAGAAGAACGCCTCGCCGGGCACGAAGAGGACGACGAACTCCGGCGTGGGGTCGAACTGGTCGAAGTAGGCCTTCTTGCCGAGCGCCGTGACGTGGTCGCGCACCTGCCGCGCATGTCGCACCAGCGCCTGGGCCCGGGCGGTTTCGTCCTGCGCCTCGACGGCTTCGAGGTAGGCTTCGACCGGCGCCTTGGCGTCCACCACGACCTGGCGCCCGCCGGGCAAGTGGACGATGAGATCGGGGCGCAGCCGGTTGCCGCCGTCGGTGGTCTGGCTGACCTGTTCGTCGAAATCGCAATGCTCCAGCATGCCGGCCATTTCGACCACCCGCCGCAGCTGAATTTCGCCCCAGCGCCCGCGCGCCTGGGGCTGGCGCAGCGCCTTGACGAGATCGGCGGTCTCCCGATGCAGCTGCGGCAGATGGACCTTGAGCAGATCGTCGACCTGCTGGGTAAGCGCGCTGTAGGCGCCGTGGCGGGTTTTTTCCATCTCGTCGAGCTTGCCGTCGAATTTCTCCAGACGCTCGCGAATCGGCTGGGTGAGCTGCTCGATGGCCTTCTGGCGCTGCTGCAGATCGCCGCGAGCGCCTTCCTGGAAACGCTGCAGATTTTCCTGCGCAAGCTTTAGGAAAGAAGCGTTGTTGCGCTCGAGAGCATCCGAGGACAGCGCCTTGAAGGCATCGGCAAGCTTGCTGCGCGCCTCTTCCAGCAGGGCCAACTTCTCATCGGCGGCCTTGCGCTCCTGACTCAAGCGCTCGTTGAGTTCCGCCTCCTGCGTCTTGAGCAAGCCGATTTCGGCGCGATCCCGGGCGATCTGCTGCTCGCGTTCGGCCAACTCGCGCCGCAAGCCCTCGATCGTCTCGTCGCGCGCTTCGAGCCGGGTCGCCAGCGTGGCTTCGGCCGCCTGCCGGCGGGACGCTTCCGCATCCGCCTCGCGACGGGCGGTTTCCAGCGCGTCCAACTGCGCGCCGACCTGTTCGAGCTGGGCGCGCAACGCCCGCACACGCATCAATCCCCACAACGCTGCCAACAGCAGTAGCACCGCCGCGACGCCCGACAATATGAGCCAATCGTTCATGAAACCTGCTTCTCCGGACAACCCGATAGCGTGACCGACAGCCTACGCCATCGGCTCGCGTATGCCACCCGCCGCAACGTCCGCTGAACGGCATCATTCGACATCGTTCGCCACTGCTTGTTTTGCGACCAGGAAATAAGCCACCTGCCCGGCCCGGCCGCGCCGCAGAAATTCGTAGCCGGCCGGCAACTCGGGCTCGCCGAGCTCGGCCTCACACTCGGCATAAAGACAGGCGCCCGGATTCAACCAGCCGCCACCGGCCAATTCGCGCAGCACCGGCGCCAGCAAACCCTTGCCGAAGGGCGGATCGAGGAACACCACGTCGAAGCCCTGCGGGGCCGATTGCAGAAACGCCTCCGCGCGCCGGGCCTCGACGCGCACGGCGTCCGCGCCAAGCAATTCGGCATTGGCGCGCAGCGCCTCGGCCACCTTGGGCGAAGCCTCGACCATGACGACCTCGCCCGCGCCGCGCGAGGCGGCCTCGAAGCCCAGCGCCCCGCTGCCAGCAAACAGATCCAGGCAGCGCCGACCGTAGACCCGCCCCTGCAGCCAGTTGAACAGGGTTTCTCGCACACGGTCGGCGGTCGGCCTCAGGCCGTCGGCATCCGGAAAACGCAGACGCCGGCCGCGCCACTCGCCGCCGATGATGCGCAGTTGGTTGGCGGCGCCTGCACGCGCACCGGAGCCTGCCTTGCGCCTCATGCTCACGGCTCGCCCCCGGCCGACCGCGACATCGGCGGCGGATTACGCCAAACTACGCCAACTGTTAGCATGTACACCCTTTTGAGACCGGTTCGTACCGAAGCCATCATGTTCGGTTTTCTACGTCGCAACAAATCAGACCAACCCGCCGATCAGCCAGATGCGGCCAAAGCCAAGGAGGAGGCACGCACGCCTCCACCCGAAACCGTGCCGGAGGCCCCGCCCGAGACCGTAGACGCAGCCGCCGGAACACCTGCCGCCGAACCGGCAGCAACGGTCGAGGCGGAAGAACAGCCCGTTCCCGAGTCCAAGCCACCCGCGGCTTCCGAAGACGCTTCCGGGGCGACGCCCAAGCCAGGGCTATTCTCGCGTCTGCGCGCCGGGCTGTCCAAGACCGGACGCGGACTCACGGAAGGCGTTGGCGGCCTGTTCCTCGGCAAAAAGGCCATCGACGCCGAACTGCTGGAAGAACTGGAAACCCGTCTACTCATGGCCGACGTCGGCATCGAGGCCACCTCACGCATCATCGACGACCTCACCGCCCGCGTACGCCGCAAGCAACTTGGCGACGCCGAGGCGCTGTTCTCCGCGCTGCACGAGAACATGGCCGACATCCTGCGCCCGGTCAGCAAACCGCTGAACGTCGACGACACCAAGCGCCCTTACGTGATCCTCATGGTCGGCATCAACGGCGCCGGCAAGACCACCACCATCGGCAAACTCGCGATGCGCCTGAAGTCGGAAGGCCGCTCGGTGCTGCTGGCCGCCGGCGACACCTTCCGTGCCGCTGCCGTCGAACAGCTCCAGGCGTGGGACGAACGCAACGGCGTCGACGTCATCGCGCAGGCCAGCGGCGCGGACAGCGCCTCGGTGATCTACGACGGCCTGCAGGCTGCCAAGGCGCGCGGCATCGACGTGCTCATCGCCGACACCGCCGGCCGCCTGCACACGCAGACCAACCTCATGGAGGAACTCAAGAAGGTCAGGCGCGTGCTCGGCAAACTCGACGACGAAGCCCCGCACGAAGTCATGCTCGTGGTCGACGCCGGCATCGGCCAGAACGCGCTCAACCAGGCTCGCGAGTTCAACGCGGCATTGGGCCTCAGCGGCATCACCGTGACCAAACTCGACGGCACCGCCAAGGGCGGCATCGTATTCGCCATGGCGCAGCAGTTCGGCATCCCCATCCGCTTCATCGGCGTCGGCGAGAAACTCGAGGATCTGCGCATATTCGACGCCGACGAGTTCGTCTCCGCGCTGCTGGCCGAAGGTGAAGCCGCTCGATGATCCTGCTGCAGCACGTCGGCAAACGTTACCCCACGGGCCAAGAGGCCATAGCCGACGTCAACCTGGAGATAGGGGAAGGCGAGATGGCGTTCCTCACCGGCCACTCCGGCGCCGGCAAGAGCACGCTGCTCAAGCTCATCGCCGTCATCGAACGCCCTTCGCGCGGACAGATCGTCGTCGCCGGACAGAATCTGGCCACGGTCAGCAATCGCCGCGTACCCTATTTCCGGCGCCGTATGGGCATCATTTTCCAAGACCACCATCTGCTCTACGACCGCACCGTGGGCGACAACGTCGCCCTACCACTGGTCATCGCAGGGCTGCGTCACCACGAAATCAACCGCCGCGTGCGCGCCGCGCTGGACAAGGTCGGACTGCTTCACAAGGAACGCGCCCTGCCCATCACCTTGTCCACCGGTGAACAGCAGCGCGTCGGCATCGCCCGCGCGGTGGTGAACAAGCCGTCGATACTCCTGGCCGATGAGCCCACCGGCAATCTCGACCCGGAGCTGTCGTTGGAAATCATGACCCTGTTCGACGAGTTCAACCGCGTCGGCGTTACCGTGCTCATCGCCAGCCACGATCTCGAGCTGATCCGCATCATGGACAAGCGCGTGGTACCGCTGTACGCGGGACGCCTAGCCGACGACCCCAACCCTACAGTACCGCATCGATGAGACGCCCACGCCGCCAGGCTACGCCCAGACAGCCGCACCGCGGCAGTACGCCGAACCGCGAGCCTGCACCTCGACGACGCCCAACGCGCACACGTGCCGCAGGCGCGCTCGACACTTGGCTGCTGAACCATGCGCGCGCGCTGCTGTTCAGCCTCGGCAAGCTCTACCGCAACGCCAGTTCCAGCGCCATGACCGTGGCCGTGATCGGCATCGCGCTGGCCCTGCCCAGCGGGCTGTACGTCATGCTGCAGAACCTGCACAGCGTGGTCGGCGGCCTCGATCAGGGTGTGCAGATCTCGCTGTTTCTCAAGCGCTCGGTGGACAACGATGCGCTGCACAGCCTAAGCCTGAAACTGGATACCTGGCCCGAAATCACCAGAACCCAAGCGGTGACGCCGGCGCAGGGACTGGCGGAGTTTCGCAAGTACTCCGGCTTCGGCAATACCCTGGACGCGCTCGGCAGCAATCCGCTGCCGCCAGTGATCGTCGTCTACCCCAAGCTACAGGGTGGCGACAGCGCGCAGATCGGAGCCCTGCAAAAGCGCCTACAGCAACTACCCGAGGTCGACGAGGCGCGCCTCGACCTAGCCTGGGTGCAACGCCTCTACGCCATTGTCGACATAGCGCAGCGCGCCGTAGGAGTGATCGGCGGCATGCTCGGTATTACCGTACTCCTGGTGGTCGGCAACACCATTCGTCTGGACATCCTCAACCGGCGCCGGGAAATCGAGGTAGCCAAACTGATCGGAGCCACCGACGCGTTCATCCGCCGTCCTTTCCTGTATGGCGGCTTCTGGCTGGGCCTGTTCGGCGGCATCCTGGCACTGCTGCTGGTCGGCATGGCCAGTGCCCTGCTGGCCGGCCCCGTGCAGCATCTCTCGGCCCTGTATGCCAGCTCATTCACCCTGAACGGTCTGGACGCCGTCTCCAGCCTGCGGCTGCTGGGACTGAGCGTACTGCTCGGCCTGGGCGGCTCGTGGATCGCGGTGGGACGGCATCTGCGCGACATCGAGCCAAGCTGAGCAAAATCTGGTATAATTTTTGTATTGAAATTGGAGATCAGACATTGCGGCATGCACTGGCGCGGAAAGTAAATCTGCGCAAAGAGGCTTGTAAACCGGGAACAATGCCGCAATATTTAACATACTATATGCATAGACCCATCTATCGGCCCGGCCCTGGAATCGGGAGGACCTGAACACATGAGCAAGCAACTGATTGCGGCGCAGAACAGCTTGCCGGCCATCAGCTCCGGCAGTCTGGACAGCTACATCTCGACGGTTTACCGCATGCCAGTGCTGTCCGCCGAGGACGAGCGCTCGCTGGCCGTCTCTCTGCGTGAGCACAACGACTTGGAAGCGGCGCGCAAGCTCGTACTGCACAACCTGCGCTTCGTGGTGCAGGTGGCGCGCGGCTACAGTGGCTACGGCCTGCCTCTGGGCGACCTGATCCAGGAAGGCAACATCGGCCTGATGAAGGCGGTCAAGCGCTTCGATCCCAGCGTCGGCGTGCGTCTGGTATCCTTCGCCGTGCACTGGATCCGCGCCGAAATCCACGAGTTCATCCTACGCAATTGGCGTATCGTCAAGGTCGCTACGACCAAGGCCCAGCGCAAGCTGTTCTTCAATCTGCGCGGCGCCAAGAAGCGCCTGGGCTGGCTAAACCGCGAGGAAGTCGAAACCGTCGCCAACGACCTGGGCGTCAGCCCCAAGGAAGTGATGGAGATGGAGGCCCGCCTGTCGAACCACGACATGGCGTTCGACCCCGAACCGGAAGATTCCGAGGAGCGCAGCTTCTCGCCTGCGGCCTATCTCAGCGACGAGCGCCCGGACCCGGCCGCACAGCTGGAGGCCGACGACTGGGCGGAACACCACGAAACGCGGCTCAAGTCAGCACTGGCCGGGCTGGACGACCGCAGCCGCGATATCATCTCGCGACGCTGGCTGAACGAACCCAAGGCCACGCTGCACGAGTTGGCCGACGTCTATGGCGTTTCCGCCGAGCGCATCCGCCAGTTGGAGAACAACGCGATACGCAAACTCAAGGGCGCGATCGCCGCGTAAAAACCACCGGTAGTAAAAACGAAAGCCGTTGCCCGTGTCCGCGGGCAACGGCTTTTTGTTTCGCGCGAAGGCCCCGCCTACCAGTTGACGAACAGTACCGACAGGAAACTCGCCCAGCCCAGCACGACCAGCACGGCGATCACCATCAAAGGTATGTTCTGCACATTCATCAGTCTCCCCCTTTCTCGTTTTCGTCATCGATGCTAGCGGCGGGCCGTCGCCGCTTCAAGCGTACCTGCCCACGGCCGGGCAGGCGCGGATCGTCATCGTCCATGAGCATGCGCTGCGGCGGCCCGTCCAGATCGTCGTACTGCCCGCTACGCACCGTCCACACGAATGCAACGATGGCGACAATCCCCAGCAGCAGCGCCAACGGCAGCAACAGATAGAGCACGCTCATCCTGCCACCTCCGCCTCGCGCCCACGCTCACCGGGCAGGTCGCGCAGGCGCAGCGCGTTGACCACCACCACCAGCGAACTCGCCGACATGCCGATTGCGGCCATCCATGGCGCCACCAGGCCGGCCGCGGCCAGCGGCACCGCGACGACATTGTAGAACAGCGCCCAGGACAGGTTCTGGCGCACGATCCTAAGAGTCCGACGTGCGACCACGAACGCTGCCGGCAGGCGTTCCAGGCGATCGGACAGCAACACCATGTCGGCGCCGGCCTGCGCCAGCTGCGCACCGCCGGCCATGGCCACCGAGACCTGCGCCCCGGCCAGCACCGGCGCATCGTTGACGCCGTCACCCAGCGCCGCAACCACGGCCCCCTGCCCCTGCAGCGCACGGATCGCGGCGAGCTTATCCTCCGGTGCCAGACCGCCGCGAGCATCCTCGATACCCAGCAGTCCGGCGGTGTGACGAGTCGCCTCCGGCGCATCGCCGCTGAGCAGCAGCGGCGTCACTCCCAGCGCACGCAGTTGCGCGACCACCTGCGCCGCCTCGGGGCGCAGACGATCACGCAAGCGCAGGCGCGCCAGCATGCCGTCCTCGTCGGCCAGCAACACCTCGATGTCGCCGGCCTCGGCCGACGAGGACGGCGCCGGCGGCACACCCCCCAGTCCCCGCACCCATTCCGGCCGGCCGATGCGCAGGCGCCGTCCCTCGACCCTGCCTTCGACGCCCAGCCCCGGCTCCGCACGCAGCTCATCGGCCACCGGGGCGAGCGGACACGCCCGCCGCAGGGCGTGTCCCACCGCATGCTCGGAAGCCTGCTCCAGCGCCGCGGCCAGGCGCAGACAGGCATCGGCATCGCTTTCGCCCAGCGCTTCCACCTCGATCAGCTCCGGCTCGCCGCAGGTCAGCGTGCCGGTCTTGTCGAAGGCGATATGCGTACAGCGGGCCAGCGTTTCCACCGCGTGCCCGCGCGTAACCAGCAGACCCAGACGGGTGAGCGAACCGGTTGCCGCCGCCAGTGCCGTCGGCATCGCCAGCGACAGCGCACAGGGGCAAGTGACCACCAGCACCGCCAGAGTGACCCAGAACGCGCGGGACGCATCTATCCACCACCAGGCCGCGAATACGCCCGCGGCCACGATCAGCAGGGCGCCGACGAACCAGCCGGCCACCCGGTCGGCCAGCTGCGCCATCCGGGGTTTGTCGGCCAACGCGCGGTCGAGCAGCCGCACGATCGAAGCCAGCACGGTGTCCTCGCCGACGCGCTCCACGCGCACGACCAACGGGCTTTCCACGTTGATCGAGCCACCGACCACGGCATCCCCCACGACCCTCCGATGCGGCTGAAACTCGCCGCTCAGCAACGACTCGTCCACGCTGCTGGCACCGCCCTCGATCCGTCCATCCACCGGCACCGTCTCGCCGGGACGCACCCGCACCAGGTCGCCCGGCTGCAGCTCGCCGGCCGGCACCCACTCCTCGACGCCCTCGGCATCGAGCCGGCGCGCGCCGGTGGGCTGCAGGCGCACGCGCTCCTCGGCAGCCTGCCCGGCGCGATGGCGCGCCAGCATTTCCAGAAACCGCCCCAGCAGCAGGAAGAACACGAACATGGAAACGGAATCGAAATACACCTCACCGGTGCCGGCCAGCGTCGCCACGAGACTGGCCGCATACGCCGCGCCCACCGCCAGCGATACCGGCACGTCCATACCCAGGCGCCGGCGCCGCAGATCGCGCCAGGCCGAGACGAAAAACGGCTGCGCGGCATAGAACACCACCGGCGTGGCGAAGGCCAGGCCGACCCAGCGCAGCAGAGTGCGGATGTCGGCCTGCATGCCCTGGCCGTGCCCGATGTACAGACCGAGCGCGACCATCATCACCTGCATCATGCCCAGCCCCGCCACCGCCAGACGCTTGAGCATCCGCGCACGCTCGCGCTTTTGCAGCACCTCCTGGCGCTCGGGATCAAACGGATGCGCGCGGTAGCCGATGGCGGCGATGGCCTCGAGAACCCGGCTCAGGGAGATGCGCGAGTCGTCCCATTTCAGTCGCGCGCGATGCGTGGTGTAATTGACGCGAAACTCCAGCACCCCCGGCAGTTCGCCGACATGGCGCTCGCTGAGCCACACGCAGGCGGCGCAGGTAATGCCCTCGAGGATCAGCGAAGCCTCCCGCACCTCGCCCTCGCCGGCGCGCACGAAGGTGCGCTGCACCTCGGGGCGATCGTACAGACGCAGTTCGTCCAGAATTTCCGGAAGCGGCTCGCTACGGCCATCGGGCAGCGCGGTGCGGTGGCGATAGTAGTCCTCGAGGCCACCGTCGACGATGGCCTGCGCCACCGCGCGGCAGCCCGGGCAGCACATCGGGCGGGCAGCACCATCGATCTCGACTTCGTAGGCTGGCCCTCGCGGCACGGGCAGGCCGCAGTGAAAACAGCGCTGTCCGCCGTCCGCTTTAGTGGGGTCGCTGGCGGTCACGGCGCTGGAGTCGGAAATAGCATTGAACGAAACCGATGAGCGAATGCCGACACGGACAGTATCAAGGCGATGCCGCCGGCGTGGCAAGGCGTCCGCGGATCAGTTGCCGCTCCCTGGAGTGGCGGCCTGGGTCAGACCACGCACCTCGTAGAGCGACTTGCCGCTGCGTATGTCCAGCAACAGCTCCCAGTTACCCGGTTTGGGCAGCCGCACCACCGCACGATACAACCCGGGCCTGACCTCACGCATGGAGAAACGCTGATCCTCCCCAGCGTTGGACGGACGCATGAAACTGCCGGCGACGGTCGCGTCCGCCAGCGGCCGGCCGGCACGGTCGTGCACCTCGACCTGGAACACCGCGTCACGCCCGGCCAGCGGCGGATCGATGAAGCCCTTGCGCAGCTGCCAGCCCAGCGCCTTCTGCGCCTGCACTCGGCGCTGGTAGGCCGTATAGTTCTCCGTGCGCGTCCGATAATCGTGCGCGACCATGCCGGGAAAGCTCGAATGCACCCGCACGTCGCCGCCCACCGGAGGCAGGATACGGGCCGCCAGCTCGGGCGGCACTCCATTTTCGGCGAAGCTGATGATCACCGCATCGACCACCGCGACCACGCCCAGAAACCCGACGATGAGGGCCGGCGCCCACTGGAACCAACGCTTGCCTTCGTGCAACTCGCGATGGCCCTCGCGGTGCGCGGCGATGATGCCCAGGCCATAGGGGATCACCCAATAAAGCGCCAGATGAATCGCCAGCACGTCCAGTCCCTGCCAGCGCAGCGCAGCGAACGGCGCGTACAGCAGCGTGACGCCCAGCGCCACCAGCAGCCCAACCTGCTTGCCGCGCAGACGCGTGAAACGGTACAGCAGCAGGAACGCGGCGAAGGCCAGCAGCGCGCCGCCGCCTAGCGTCAGGACCAGATCGCTGGTAACGGCCTCGCCATGCATGACTGCGCTACCTCGTGTAGAACTGGCTGGGCACGCTGACCGGCTCCGGCTCGCTCGTTCGCCCCTGCGGTTGCAGACGGAAACGGAACTTCAGGCGCCGCGCCTGACCTGGCTCGGGGGCCAGGCGAACCTTCACGTACAGCGCCCGGCGCGCCTCGGGGCGCAGGTGGAGTTCGGGGCTCGGCAGCACCGTCATGTGCGCACCGGGCAGGCCGTCCAACACCAGGCGCAACCGCAAGGGTCGGCCGGAGGTATTGTCGACCTTTATCGTATAGCGGTTCTGCACCTCGCCGCTCGACAGCGTCACGCTCAGCGGATTGCGCGTCTGACGCACGCTGACGTCGATGTCCGGATGTCCCGCCACGCTGCCGATCAGCAGAGCTGTCGCGATCAGCAGGACCACGCCATATCCCAGCGTCTTGGGCTTGAGCAGGCGCGTGCGGCGTCCTTCGAGCGCATTCTGGGAGGTATAGCGCACCAGCCCGCGCGGCCAGCCGAGCGTGTCCATGATGCCGTCGCAGGCGTCAACGCACAGCGCGCAATGGATGCACTCCACCTGCAACCCCTCACGGATGTCGACGCCGGTCGGGCAGACCTGAACGCAGTAGCCGCAATCGATGCAGTCACCGTGGCCGGCGGCCTGGCGCGTCTCGCGCTCCTTGAGTTCACGGTCGGGTTTGTAGCGCCCATTGGCGCCTTCGCCGCGGGCGCGGTCGTAGGAGACGATCAGCGTGTCGCGATCGAACATCACGCTCTGGAACCGCGCGTAGGGACACATGTAGGTGCACACCTGCTCGCGCGCCAGACCGGCAAACACATAGGTGGTAACGGTCAGCAGCAGCGTGGTCGCATACGCCGGGAACGGCGCCTGCCCCGTGAAGAAATGCCCCACCAGCGCCGGCGCGTCCGCCCAGTACAGCGTGAAGGTCAGACCGGTGGCAAAGGCCACCGCCAGCCACAGCACATGGGTCAGCGCCAGCTTGAACAGCTTGGCCATACCCCAGGGAGCCTTGGCCAGGCGGATGCGCGCCGGCTGCTCGCCCTGCACCAGGCGCTCGATGAGCATGTAAACATCGGTCCACAGGGTCTGGAAGCAGAAATAGCCGCACCACACGCGGCCGGCGACGCCGGTGACGAAGAACAGCAGCAGCGCGGCGATCACCAACAGACCGGCGAGCCAGAAAATCTCCTGCGGATGCACCACGAGATCGAACACGTAGAAGCGCCGCGCGGGGAGATCGAACAGCAAGGCCTGCTGCGGACCGACATCGCGCGACCAGCGCAGCCAGGGCAGCAGAAAGAACACGCCGTAGGCGAGCGCCAGCACCGCGTACTTGGCGTTGCGGAAACGGCCGGAAACCGAGCGCGGGTGGATCGCGGTCCGCGCCCGATAGAGCTGCACCGGAGATTCAGTCATCCTGTACCCGAATACTCACAGGCGGACCGTACACCTTGCACCGCCGGCGATCACCTGGCAACGCCGAGTTCGTGCACGTAAACCGCCAGGAGCTTGATCTCTGTGGCGCTCAGACGCCCGTTCCAGGCCGGCATATCGCGATGCACGCCACCGCGCACGACCTTCTCGACCGCGGCCACCTTGGCGCCGTAGCGGCCGGCACCCGACACGTCGGCAATGGCCCAGACCTTGTCGGCCAGATTCGGCGCGCCCATGCGCGGATTGCCGGTCCCCGCTGAGGTATGGCAATAGAAGCAACCTCCGGCCGTGCCGCGGAAAATCCGCGCGCCTCGCTGCACGGCCTGCGCATCGCCGCCCTGCACACCGGACAGACTCAGCACGAATTCGGCGACATCCTTGAGCTGGGTGTCGTCGAGCGCTCCCTCGAAGCCCGGCATGAAGCCGTGCCGACCGCGGGCGATGGAATCGCGGATGTCAGCCAGCGTGCCGCCCCACAGCGTGACGTCGTCGCTCAGGCTCGGATACAGGCCGACCACTCCCTGCCCGCCGGCGCCATGACAACCCGCGCAGTTGTCCCCGAACAGCTGGCGACCGATCTTCATAGTGAAATCCAGCAACTGCGGTTCGCTCTCCAGTTGCGCCATGCTGGCCTTGGACGCGCGCTCCAGCCAAACCCGCTGCTTGCGCGCCTCGGGGCCCGACTGCATGTCGTGCACAAAGGCGGCACGCGAGTTCCAGGGGACTGTAACCCGTTCGCCGTCGGCCTTTTCGTAGCTCTGCGTGACCATCCCCTTGGTATACGTGTCCCCGACCGGCCAGGCCGGATACAAAAACCAGTACACGACCGCAAACACCACCGTGCCGTAGAAGGCCCACACCCACCAGCGCGGCAGCGGGTTGTTGTATTCGCGCAGGTCGCCGTCCCACACGTGACCGGTGGTCTCCACCCCCCTCTTGCGGACGTCCTCTTGCGAATCGCTCATTCCTTTTTACCGTCCTCGTCGCCGCGCGGCGGCGGCGCCCCATCTTCGTCCTCGAAAGGCATGTAGCGGTAGGATTCCAGCCGCCGTGAGCGTCGCCGGCCGGCATAGGTGTAGATCACGATGCCGATGAACAGCGGAAACAGCAGCGCCAATAGCGTCGCCTTGTGGCTCGCGAGCGCAATGAACCAGTTCCACACCTCGAGCATCGAACCCTCCCCATCGCCGCTCAACGGAAGCGGACGAAGTAACCCTCACCGTATTTCTTGAAATCGACCTGATTGCCCAGCGCCTGCAGATAGGCCACCAGCGCGTCCATCTCCGTCAGGTGCGCGGGATCGCCGTCATAGTCGCCCTGCGCGGCCTGGCGCAGCAGATTGGCCTTGGCGTGACGGATGTCGAGCATCTGCGCCATCTGCGGACCGAAACGCTTGACGTTGGCCTCGTACTCGGCCTGCGTGTCCGAATAGGGAACTCCCACGTCCTTGAGCGCACGCATTCGCTCAGCAATGCGCGTGTCGTCCAGGGGACGACTCATCAGCCAGGGGTAGCCCGGCATGATCGATTCGGCCACGACCAGACGCGGGTCGATCATGTGCTGTACCAGCCACGCATTGGAATACTTGCCGCCGACCCGGGCCAGGTCGGGGCCGGTGCGCTTGGAGCCCCACAGGAAGGGATGATCGTATTCGGACTCGGCGGCCAGCGAATAGTGACCGTAGCGCAAGGCCTCGTCGCGGAACGGGCGCACCATCTGCGAATGACAATAGAAGCAGCCCTCGCGCTGATAGATGTCGCGCCCGCGCAACTCCAGCGGCGTATACGGATGCACGCCCTGCGCCGGTTCGACCGTGCCCTTGATATAGAACAGCGGGACGATTTCGACCAGACCACCGATGGCGATCACCACCAGCGTCAGGATGATCAGCAAGCCCGCGTTGGTTTCGATGCTCTCGTGTCGCACGCGCGCCCCTCCTCAGGCCCTGGCCGGCTCGGCGGCTTCGCCGGCCGCCGCACGCCTGGCGCCCAGGATGGTCATTGCCAGGTTGTATACCATCAGCACCATGCCCAGCAGGAACAGACCGCCGCCGATCCAGCGGGTGATGTAGGGCTTGTGCAGGAAGACCACCGACTGCAGGAAAGTGTAGGCGAGGTTGCCGTACTGGTCATAGGCACGCCACATCAGGCCCTGGCCGATACCCGCCACCCACATCGCCACGATGTATAGAACGATGCCGATGGTCGCCAGGAAGAAATGCACGTACACCAGCCGCAGGCTGTAGAGCTTGCGGTTCCACAACACCGGCACCAGGTTGTACAGCGAGCCGAAGGTGATCATCGAGACCCAGCCCAGCGCACCCGAGTGGACATGGCCGATGGTCCAGTCTGTGTAGTGCGACAGCGCGTTGACGCTCTTGAGCGACATCATCGGCCCCTCGAAGGTCGACATGCCGTAAAAGGTCAGCGAGGTGATCAGGAACAGCATGATCGGATCGGTCCGCAGCTTATCCCAGGCCCCCGAGAGGGTCATGATGCCGTTGATCATCCCACCCCAGGACGGCAGCAGCAGCAGGATGGAGAAGGTCGCGGCCAGCGTCGAGGTCCAGTCGGGCAGCGCCGTCCAGTGCAGGTGGTGGGCGCCGACCCACATGTACAGGAACACCAGCGCCCAGAAATGCACGATGGACAGGCGGTAGGAATACACCGGCCTCCCAGCCTGCTTGGGCACGAAGTAGTACATCATGCCGAGGAAGGCGGCGGTGAGCAGGAAGCCAACCATGTTGTGGCCGTACCACCACTGAGTCATCGCGTCCTGCACGCCGGAAAACAAGGGATAGGACTTGAGGCAGGTCGGACACACCGGCACCGCCAGATTGTTGATGACGTGCAGTAGGGCGACTGCCAGGATGAATGCCAGGTAGAACCAGTTGGCCACGTAGATGTGCGGCTGCGAGCGGCGCCTCAGGGTCTGGATGAACACCCAGGCATAGACCACCCAGATCACCGTGATGGCAATGTCGAAGGGCCATTCGAACTCGGCGTATTCGCGCGACTGCGAGTAGCCGAACAGGTACGACAGCATGCCCAACGCGATGGTGATGTTCCAGCCCCAGAAGGTGAACGCGGCAAGCCGATCACCCTGCAGACGGACCTGACAGGTACGTTGCACGACGTAATAGGACGTCGCGAACAGTGCATTGGCGGCGAAACCGAACAGCACCGCGCTGGTGTGAACTGCGCGCAGGCGCCCGAAGGTAATCTCGGCCAGATTGAAATTGAGCTGCGGGAAGGCGAGTTCGCCGGCGATCCAGAATCCCGCGCCCATGCCGACCAAGGCCCACACCAGGGTCATGACGGCGAATTTTCTGACCACATCGAAGTTGTACTGCTCCAGCGCAGCCGTACCCGGCCCGCCTAGCCTCTCGCTGGCAACCGCCATAGCCCCTCACCCCTGAAGTCTTAGGACCTGTCTGAAGATATCGCGGAACCCGCGACGCGCAGCGAGAAGCGTGGTTTGGCCATTTCGAACGAGCGCCAAGCAACTAAGCGCCGGCCCAATCGGCCATTTGCCCCCTCGGGTTGCAGCGCCCCACACAATGCCGCCACACGGTATCTTCAGGATAGGCTCTGCTAATGTAGTTTTACCCTTAGTCTAACCTAGATCCGGATGGAGCCGATTTATTCCCTAGCCCGGTCGCATGCCACGCCGCAACATTTCCAACGGCACCCGCGTCTCGCCAAACCTGACCGGCATCCCATCTCCCCCCCAGGCCAGGCCATAGACGACCTCACAGGTTGCACGGATGCGCCCGCCGGCATCGCACTCGCGCTCATACGCCTCGATCATGCCCTGCAACCGACTTCGACCGCCAAGGCCCCGCGCGCGTCCGCTGAGCGCATTGCCCGCCCCCAGGCTCTTGAGTTCGCGCAGCAGCCCGCTCACGTCGGGATACGTCACCTCCAGCCGTTCGACGTCCATCACTGGATCGGCAAAGCCGGCGCGCAGCAGAGCATCGCCGACGTCGTGCATGTCCATGAACGGATTGACGTGCGGCAGTGCATCCACCCGCGCCCAGCTACGGCGCAGTTCGATCAGCGTGTCAGGGCCGAGGGTGGAAAACAACAACACGCCCCCGGGAGCCAGCACACGCCGGATTTCGGCTAACGCGGCATCCGGCGGCAAGCACCACGGCAGCATCAGGTTGGACACCACCATATTCATCGAAGCCGCGGCCAGCGGCAGGCGCTCTGCATCCGCGCAGACCACGCGTGGGCGCCGCCACCAGGCCCCACGGCGGCGCGCCAAAACCAGCATGCAGGCGGCACTGTCCACGGCATAGACCTGCGCACCGCGGTAGCGGCGCAGCAACGCCTGGGCGACCACGCCGGTGCCGGCGCCCAGATCGAGAGCCCGCTCAGGCTGCAGGCGAATAAGGTCCAGGCGTCCCAGCAGGCGCTCGCCGATCTCACGCGGCAGCGCGGCGGCAGAATCGAACCGCGTCGCCGCGCGCTCGAAATGCCGGCGCACGATCGCCGGATCGAGCGCGCCGGAGGCGTCCGCTTCAACGCTCCGGGGCATGCTCTCCCCCGTGTCCGCTCACCTGCCTGCCATCGATCTCGGGTATCATGCCGACGCTCGCGAATACGGATTGCCTATGCCATACGACATTCTTCTGATCATCGGCGGCTACCTGCTCGGTTCGGTTTCGACGGCCGTTCTCACTTGCCGCCTGATAGGACTGCCCGACCCGCGCACCGAAGGCTCGCGCAACCCAGGCGCGACCAACGTACTGCGTCTCGGCGGCAAAAAAGCAGCCGTCATCACGCTGGGCGGCGATCTTGTCAAAGGCCTCCTCCCGGCCGCGGTCGCCACGGCGCTGGGCCGCCCCGAAGCCATCGTCGCCACCGTCGGCCTGGGTGCCTTCCTCGGCCATCTCTACCCGCTCTATTTCGGCTTCAAGGGCGGCAAGGGCGTCGCCACGGCGCTGGGTGCGCTGTTCGGACTCAACCCGCTGGTCGGCGGCCTGGTCGTACTCAGCTGGCTCGCCATGGCGCTGCTCACACGCATTTCCTCGGCCTCGGCGCTGGGTGCCTTCCTGCTCGCACCGGGCTATCTGTTCTGGATCACTGCAAATCCTGTCGCCACAGCCGTTCTGGCGTTCATCACCGCGCTCATCTTCTGGCGTCACCGCAAGAACATCCGCAACCTGATCGCCGGCACGGAACCGCGCATTGGCCGCAAGGCCTGAAAACACCGGCACCTCAACCGGCCAACTCGGACAACGGCCAACGCGGCGTCGCCCGGATCGCAAGATCGTCGGTCTGACCGGCCAGCAGCCGCTGGCAGCCGGCATAGGCGATCATGGCCCCATTGTCGGTGCAGAACGCCGGGCGTGGAAACGAAACACTCGCACCGAGTTCGGCCTCCAGTGACGCCATGCGCTCACGCAAGCGCCGGTTGGCACTGACCCCTCCGGCCACCACCAGACGCCGCCGCCCCGTCTCACGCAGGGCACGCCGACATTTGATCGCCAGAGTGTCCACCACCGCGTCCTCGAAGGCCCGCGCCACGTCGGCGCGTCCTTGCTCGTCGTCGCCCACTTCGGTCGCGGTATTGAGCGCATAGGTCTTGAGGCCGCTGAAGCTGAAATCCAGACCCGGCCGATCGGTCATCGGCCGTGGAAACCGGAAGCGTGCGGGATCGCCGTGCTCAGCCAGGGCGGCCAGTGCCGGCCCGCCCGGGTAGGACAGACCGAGCAGCTTTGCGGTCTTGTCGAACGCTTCACCGGCGGCATCGTCGACGCTTTGCCCGAGCAGGCGGTACTCGCCCACGCCGGCGACATCGACCAGTTGCGTGTGCCCACCCGACACCAGCAGCGCGACGAAGGGAAACTCCGGCGGATCTGGTTCAAGCATGGGAGCGAGCAGATGGCCTTCCATGTGGTGCACGCCGACCGCCGGCACGCCCCATCCGAGAGCCAGGCTGCGGCCGACGGACGCGCCGACCAGCAGCGCGCCGATCAGGCCGGGACCGGCCGTGTATGCCACCGCGTCGGGGCGTTCGATATCGGCCTCATCCAACACCCGGCGCACCAGCGGCAGCAAACGGCGCACGTGGTCGCGCGAAGCCAGCTCCGGCACCACGCCCCCATAGACCGCGTGCAGATCGATCTGGCTGTACAGCGCATGCGCGAGCAGGCCGCTGCGCGGCTCATACAGCGCCACCCCGGTCTCGTCGCAGGAGGTTTCGATGCCAAGCACTCTGTTCATGTAAAGTTCACGGTTCCAGTTGATTTGTGTGCGCTCAGATCAAACCATCACTGACGCCTACGAGCGCCGGCCCGGCAGCGCTCGGGCCGCAAATACTACATGAGCGAACTCCCCGCCCACATTTGTATCCGCCGCACTGGCATTTCCCGGACTCAAGTCTTAGAATGCCGGGTTCCGCGGTCCCGCTGCGTAGGCATTACTGCGTCCGGGCCGTGCATTATCCCAGATTCCAGGAGTTAGAGAGTTCGTATGCCGAATGTCCGCGTGAAAGAGAACGAGCCCTTCGAGGTCGCCCTGCGTCGCTTCAAGCGTACCTGCGAAAAAGCCGGCGTGCTCACCGAAGTCCGCCGCCGCGAGTTCTACGAGAAACCCACCTCTGTGCGCAAGCGCAAGGCTGCGGCCGCGGTCAAGCGCCAGCTCAAGCGCGTTTCGCGCGAGAACGCCCGCCGCGTCCGCCTGTACTGAGCGCAGGGGCAAACGACCGATGTCGGACGCCTCCTCCCCGCTCAAGACGCGCATTGCCGAAGACGTGAAAGCCGCCATGCGCGCCGGCGCGCGTGAACGCCTGGGCACGCTGCGCGGCATCATGGCCGCGCTCAAGCAGATCGAAGTCGACACGCGCGAGCCGCTGGATGACGCCGGTACGATTGCCGTGCTTGACAAACTCGCCAAACAGAGGCGGGAATCGATCGAACAGTTCGGCAAGGCCGGGCGCAACGATCTCGTCACACGCGAAGCCAGCGAACTCGAGATCATTCAGGAATTCCTCCCGCCGCCTCTGGACGAATCCGCGATCGAGACCCTGCTCCGGGAGGCGATCGCCGAAACCGGCGCCGTCGGCATGAAGGACATGGGCAAGGTCATGGCCAAACTGCGGCCTGAGCTGCAGGGACGCGCCGACATGGCGGCGGTCAGCGCCCAACTCAAGGCGCGCTTGGCTGGCTGAACACAACCCGCCGCAGGATGCGGGCGATAGGCAGCGCAATCGCCGTTGTGCGAGCATTGCGACTGCACGCCGCCAGGCTCTGCCGGACGGTCGCACGAAACTTAAGCTGTCGGCGCGAGGTTGATCGTGCGGCGGCAGGGACGGCGCCTCCTCTCCTCCACGGGCTTGACCCGACGGTGAGCGCATGGCCGCCGCCCCGCCTCCCCGCGGTACGTCGCGCGCACGGCACACCGCTCATCAGCGTTCTTGAACAGGTGGTTTCCCATGGCGAAGCCCATGCAGTTCCTCGAAATTCCCCGCCAGGATCCGGGCAAGAAACCGGCGGCGGAGCGCATTCTGGAATTCAAGGAAATCTATGGCCATTTCGACAGCGACTCGGCCGCCGCCCAGGCTGGTCGCTGCCTCGCCTGCGGCAACCCGTACTGCGAGTGGAAGTGTCCAGTCCACAACTACATCCCGAACTGGCTCAAGCTGATCTCCGAAGGCCAACTGTTCGCCGCGGCGGAGATGTCGCACCGCACCAATTCCCTGCCCGAAGTGTGCGGCCGCGTGTGCCCGCAGGACCGCCTGTGCGAAGGCGCCTGCACGCTCAATGACGGCTTCGGCGCGGTCACCATCGGCTCGATCGAGCGCTACATCACCGACGAGGCACTCAAGGCCGGCTGGCGGCCGGACCTGTCGCACGTCGTCGACAGCGGCAAGCGCGTCGCCATCGTCGGCGCCGGCCCGGCGGGCCTCGGCTGCGCCGACATTCTCGCGCGCAACGGCGTCAACGCCGTGGTCTACGACCGCTACGCCGAGATTGGCGGCCTGCTGACCTTCGGCATCCCACCGTTCAAGCTGGAGAAGGATATCGTACGCATCCGCCGCGAACTGCTCGAGGGGATGGGCGTCGAATTCGTGCTGAACACCGAGGTCGGCAGCGACCTTCCCTTCCAGCAACTGCTGGACGAGTACGACGCGGTGTTTCTCGGCATGGGCACCTACACCTACATGAAGGGAGGCTTCCCGGGGGAAGAACTGCCCGGCGTGCACGAAGCCCTGCCCTATCTGATCTCCAACATCAACCGCGAACTCGGTCTGGAAAAGCATCCGCAGGACTTCGTCGACATGCGCGGTCAGCGCGTCGTGGTCCTGGGCGGCGGAGACACCGCCATGGACTGCAACCGCACCGCCGTACGACAGGGCGCGGCCAGTGTGATCTGCGCCTACCGCCGCGACGAGGAGAACATGCCCGGTTCGCGGCGCGAGGTGGCCAACGCGCGCGAAGAAGGCGTGCAATTCCTATTCAACCGCCAGCCGGTGGAGATCGTCGGCGACGGCCGCGTGGAAGGCGTCAAAGTGATCAGCACCCGGCTCGGCGAACCCGACGCGCGCGGCCGGCGACGGCCCGAACCGATCCCCGGTTCGGAGGAGATCCTGCCCGCCGACCGTGTCGTCATCGCCTTCGGCTTCCGTCCGAGCCCGGCGCCGTGGTTCGCAGACTTCGGCATCGACATGCATGCCGACGGGCGCGTCGCTGCCAATAACAGCGGCATCGTCTTTCAGACCAGCAATCCCAAGGTCTTCGCCGGCGGCGACATGGTGCGCGGCTCGGATCTCGTGGTCACCGCCGTGTTCGAAGGACGCGAGGCGGCCCAGGGCATTCTCGATTACCTCGAAGTCTGAGCCACAGTCATGACCTCGCCACTGCACAATGACCGGCTGCTGCGTGCACTGCTACGCCAGCCGGTCGACGCCACACCGATCTGGATCATGCGCCAGGCGGGCCGCTACCTGCCCGAGTACCGTGCCACACGTGAACGCGCCGGCAGCTTCATGAACCTGTGCCGCACGCCCGAGCTGGCCTGCGAAGTGACCCTGCAGCCTCTGGAGCGCTTCCCGCTGGATGCTGCGATCCTGTTTTCAGACATTCTCACCGTGCCCGACGCCATGGGCCTGGGACTGCATTTCGTGGAAGGAGAGGGGCCACGTTTCGAACGCCCCGTGCGCACAGCGGCCGAAATCGCCGCCCTGGCCGCACCAGACCCCGAGCTGGAACTGGGCTACGTCACCGACGCGGTACGCGTGATCCGACGCGAACTCGACGGGCGCGTGCCGCTGATTGGCTTTTCCGGCAGTCCGTGGACGCTTGCCACCTACATGGTCGAAGGCGGCTCGAGCAAGGAATTCGCGCGCGTCAAAGGCCTGCTCTACGATGACCCCGCCACATTACACAGACTGCTCGGCGTACTCGCCGACGCCGTCGGCGCCTACCTCAACGCACAGATCGCCGCTGGTGCCCAGGCAATAATGATCTTCGACACCTGGGGGGGATCGCTGACTCCGGTAGGCTACCGCGAGTTCTCGCTGACCTATATGCAGCGCATCGTCGAGAGCCTGCAGCGCGAAAGCGAAGGTCGTCGCGTACCGGTCACGCTGTTCACCAAGGGCGGCGGACAGTGGCTGGAGTCCATGGCCGACAGCGGCTGCGACGCGCTGGGCCTGGACTGGACCACGGATATCGGCGATGCGCGCGCCCGTGTCGGCGGCAAGGTGGCATTACAGGGAAACCTGGATCCCACTGTACTTTACGCCTCGAACGAGCGAGTGGCCGAAGAGGCCCGCAGGGTACTGACATCCTTCGGCGATGGTCCCGGCCATGTATTCAATCTGGGCCACGGCATCCACCCGGCCATCGACCCGGAGCGCGTCGCAGCCCTGGTCGATGCCGTTCACGCCGGCATTTAGCTGGCCTCGTTCAGACCACCAATCGCCCTTCATCAAGGACATCCGCAAGCCGCGCCTCGACCAGAGCGGTCACTTCGGCGATGTCGGCGCGGCGCATGGGGCGCCCATCGACTGGGCTGGTGGGGGCCTGGCGCAGGCCGTCCAGCGGGAACACAACCACCTCGACCTCCGCCGCACCGATCCGCAGCAGCACGCTGGGCAGGTTCTGCTGCACGCCCGCGACACACTGGACCCGCTCCGCCTCGCGGTAGCGCAGGCCCCGCTCCATCAGCGCGAACAACAAATCTTCCGGGGTATCGGCGAAGACATGCAGCGTGGCGCGTGCACCGGCACCAGCGGTGCCCTTGAGCACTGCGCCCACCAGACGCGGCTCGAAGTCCTTCAGGCGCCCCATCACCTTCAGCGCAACTTCTCGCAGCTCCTGTAACTCGGCCAACTCGTTCTCATCTGCGAACAGCCGGCGCCGCTCCAGCGACGCTGCCTCGATTTCCGCGTTCGAAGGCAGGTTGGTACGGCCGTCGATCAGCAGACGCTGGCCCGCCTTGCGCTTGGCCGTCGCATAGTCGCGGATGCCCTCATCGAGCATGAGGCGCGCGCATTCCTGAGCGATCAACTCACGTTCACGCTGTTCGGACATCCCCCCTCCTGCACAACCACGCCCGAGTCCAAACTCAGTAGAGCTGCTGCGTAAGCCCGCTGTTACCCTGCGGTGTCGCCTCAGTACCCGCCGTGTTGCGCGGCGTATCGGCCCTCGGCACACGGTCCTGGCGGAAGGTCTCGAACACCGCATCCGCTTCGCCCGGACGCGCCAGCAGTCCTGTCTTGGGATCGATCTTGACCGTCACGATACCCGGCGGCTGTGGCATGGTCGACTCCGGCGCCCCCTTCAACGCGGCCCCCATATACTTGATCCACATTGGCAGAGCCGCGCGTGCGCCGGTCTCGGCATGCCCCAGCGGCTTGTTGTCGTCGAAACCGACCCAGGCCGTGGTCACCAGCCTTGAGTCGAAACCACTGAACCAGGCATCCACCTGCTCGTTGGTGGTGCCGGTCTTGCCGGCCAGATCACTGCGGTGCAGGGACAGGGCCGCGCGACCGGTACCGTGACGGATGACGTCCTTGAGCATGCTGGTCATCTGGTAGGCGTTGCCCGCGGTGATGACGCGCTCGGCCGGCCTGACGGGCGGCGGCTTTACGGCGACGAGCGGCGTGACGCTGGTCGGCACGGCCAGGCTGGTGGACGGAGCAACGGTCGTCGCCGGCGCCGGAGCTGCCGTCGCACTCGTGCCCATCGCATCCGATGCAGCGGGTGCCGGTTTCGGGCAGTTCGGCTCGCAGACCGTCGGATGATCGGCGTAATACAGCACGCTGCCGTCCTCGGCGACGATGCGATCGAGATAGTACGGCTTCACACGATAGCCGCCGTTGGCGAACACAGCGTAGCCGGTCGCCATCTCCAGTGGCGTCACGCTGGCACTGCCCAGCGCCAGCGTCAGGTTGTGCGGCAGACGGGCGGGATCGAAGCCGAAGCGCGAGACGTACTTGAGCGCGTAGTTGATGCCGATGGTCTGCAGCACTCGGATCGAAACAAGATTCAACGACTCGACCAGACCGATACGCAGACGCGTCGGGCCGTTGAAGCGGCGCTCGTAGTTCTCCGGGCGCCACACGCCTTCCAGCGCCGAATCCTTGATCACCACCGGCGCATCGTTGACCAGCGTGGCCGGAGTGAAGCCGTCATGCAGCGCAGCGGAGTAGATGAACGGCTTGAAGCTCGAGCCCGGCTGACGCATGGCCTGAGTGACACGGTTGAACTTGCTGGCGTAGTAGTCGAAACCACCGACCATGGCGACGATCGCGCCGCTGTCCGGATCCAGGGATACCAGCGCGCCCTGCACCTTGGGCACCTGGGTCAACTGCCACTGCCCGCCGTCCTCGCGGACCCGGACCACGTCGCCGGGCTTGACCACGTCGGAGGCCCTGGTCGGCGGGTTGCCGATCAGGTTGCGGTTGATGAAGGGACGCGCCCAGCTCAGCCCCTTCCAGTCCAGGGTGACCACCTGTCCCGGCCCGAGATAGACCTGCGCGGACTTGTCCCCGACATCGACGACCACCCCCGACTCCAGGCCTCCGACCGGAGGATGTTTCTGCAGCACTTCGTCCCACGCGCCCACGTCAGGCCGGCCGGAGCCCTTGGTCTTGCTGGCCTTGTCGGTCTTGTCCTTCGCGGCTGCCGTCATGGATATGCGGAAGGCCTTGAGCGTGACCGGATCGAGCTTGATCCGCGCTTCCGGACCACGGTAGCCATGGCGTTCGGTGTAGGCGACCAGATCGTCATGCAGCGCTCGATTGGCCGCCGCCTGATCCTTGGCACGGATAGTGGTATATACCTTAAAGCCGTCTGTATAGGCACGGTCGCCGTAGCGCTGCACCATTTCGGCGCGCACCATTTCGGCAACATAGGGTGCATGCACCTGGACATTGGCAGCATGCAGGGAGGCGGTGATCGGCTGCTGCAACGCCGACTGGAACTGGGCGTCAGAGATGTACCCCAAGTCGTGCATGCGGGTCAGCACGTATTTGCGCCGCTCCAACGCCCGGCGCGGGTCAGCCAGCGGATTGTAGGCGGAAGGCGCCTTTGGCAGACCGGCAATCATCGCCATCTGCGCGAGGGTCAGATCCTTCACGCTCTTGCCGTAGTACACGTGCGCCGCCGCCCCGATACCGTAGGCTCGGTTGCCGAGGTAGATCTTGTTCAGATAGAGCTCCAGGATCTGATCCTTGGTGAGCGCCTTTTCGATCTTGAGCGCGAGCATCAGTTCGCGAATCTTGCGCGTGTAGGTCTTACGGTCGCTGAGGAAGAAGTTGCGCGCCAGCTGCATGGTAATGGTACTACCGCCCTGGACTTTGCGGCCCGTGCGAATAAGCTCGTAGGTGGCGCGCAGCAGGCCGCGAATACTGACGCCGGGATGCTCGTAGAAACGAGCGTCCTCGGCAGCGAGAAAAGCGTGGACCAACTGAGGCGGGACCTGATCGAAATGCAACGGATCACGGCGCTTTTCGCCATACTCCGCCATAAGCTCGCCATCTGCGCTATATATCTTCAGCGGTACCTGGAACTGCACGTCGCGCAGGGCCGTAACATCCGGCAGATTTGGCGCAAAATAGAGATAAGCGGCCACCGCGAATAAAGCGCCAAGACTGAAAAGACCCGCGAAGACGGCTAGAAAGGCGCGAAGAAGCTTGCTGAGGACTCTCATGACGGGGTTATTATGCGGTCGTTGGGCTTGCGCGGCTATGGGGCAACTTATCAAACCTCAAAAAAACCTCATCAACAAGACTTTGCATATTAACAGCGATTTTTTATAGACTTGTCGTAAGTTTCTAATGAAAAGTCTACATAAGAAACACAAACGACGGTATTGAAGGGGAACAGCGTGTCGCTCCTGAGACCCAAGAAACAGCCGCTGCTGGGCATCGATATCAGCTCCACCTCGGTGAAGCTGGTCGAGCTATCGCAGCAAGGCGCCAACTATCGCGTCGAGGCATACACCGTTGAGCCGTTGCCCATTAACGCCGTCGTCGAGAAGAACATCGCCGACGTCGAAGGCGTGGCGGCAACGATCAAAAGGGCGTTGAAAAAGGCGGGCACGCGCAACAAGCAGTGCGCGCTCGCTGTCGCCTCCTCCGCAGTGATCAGCAAGAACATCACCCTCCCTGCCTCCATCAAGGAAGCCGACATGGAGGGCCAGATCCAGATCGAGGCCGACCAGTACATTCCCTATGCACTGGAAGAGGTCAACCTGGATTTCGAGGTAATCGGCCCCACCGAAGGCAACCCGGACTCACTGGACGTGCTGCTGGTGGCCTCACGCAGCGAAAACGTCGAGATTCGCGTCGGCGCCGCCGACCTCGCCGGCATCGTACCGAAAGTCGTCGACGTCGAATCCTATGCAACCGAAAACGCCGCCCTACTGTGCCGCGACCAGTTTCCCGAGGAGGGTCGGGGCAAAGTCATTGCGGTGGTAGATGTCGGCGCGACCATGACCGGCATCACGGTGCTCGAGGACGGCGCGATCACATATACCCGCGAGCAACCCTTCGGCGGCAAACTTCTCACCGAGGACATCATGCGCCGCTACGGCCTGTCCTACGACGAGGCCGGCCTCGCCAAGAAAGAAGGGCAGCTGCCGGAAAACTACGTTCCTGAAGTGCTCGAGCCTTTCAAGGACAACATGGCGCAGCAGGTGCACCGCTTCCTGCAGTTCTATTTTGCCGCCAGCGAACATCAGACCGTCGACTACATTCTTCTCGCCGGCGGCTGCGCCTCCATCCCCGGCATCGACGAGATGATCGAATCGCGGCTGGGCATGCCCACAGGCGTCGCCAATCCCTTCGGCCGTATGTCGATCGCCTCGCGCGTGAATGCCCAGCGTCTGGGCAGCGACGCCCCCGCCCTGATGATCGCCTGCGGACTCGCCATGAGGAGCTTCGACTGAAATGGCGCACATCAATCTACTACCCTGGCGTGCGGAACGACGTAAGCAACAGCAAAAGGAATTCGGCGCGCTCGCACTGTTTGCGGCCATCGTTGCGGGCGTGATCTTCTTGCTTGTGCATACCTACATGCAGGGACTCATCCAGTACCAGAACGACCGCAACCAATATCTGCGCAATGAGATCACCATTCTCGACAAGAAGATCGCCAAGATCAAAGAATTGGACAAGACAAAACGCGCCTTGCTCAACCGTATGAAGATCGTCGAACAACTCCAAGCGAGCCGCCCCGGCGTGGTGCACATGTTCGACCAAATGGTATCCACGCTGCCGCCCGGCCTGTATCTGAGCGACTTCGTGCAAAAGGGCAGCAGCATCAGCATCAGCGGTACGGCCGAATCCAATGCGCGTGTGTCCGCCTACATGCGCAATCTCGACGCCTCACCCTGGTTTGCCAACTCCAGACTCCAGGTCATCACGACGACGAACACGCCGATTGGCAAGGTCAGCGAATTCAAACTGACGGTGCAGCAATCATCTCCGTCGGACAAGAAGAAAGACGGCAAGGGGAACTAAGCCATGGATCTCTCCCGTCTCCGTGAAATCGACCTGGACGAACTCAGGAACCTCGACTTCAACAACATCGGCACGGCGCCGATCTGGATCAAAGGCTTCGTCATCGCCGTACTGATGATCGTAATCCTGGGCGCCGGCTACTATTTCGACACCAGCAGCCAGCGCACCGATCTGGAACGCCTGCAACAGCAGGAGAAGACTCTGCGGGGCCAGTTATCGATCAAGGCCCGTCGCGCAGCCAATCTCAAAGTCTACGAAAAGCAGTTGAACGAAATGCGCACGTCCTTCGGCAAGATGCTGGAGCAACTACCGAACAAGACAGAAATTCCGGGCCTGCTGGTCGACATCTCGCAGACCGCGCTGTCCAGCGGACTGGCCATCGACACCTTCCGTCCGGAAGCCGAAAAGAAACAGGGCTTCTACGCGATCAAACCCATCCAGATCCAGGCACGCGGCACGTATCCCGAAATCGCCAGATTCGTCAGTGAAATCGCCGCGCTGCCGCGCATCGTCACACTGGGCGACATCTCCCTCAAACCGACCAGCAAGAAGTCGAACCAGTTGGTCATGGGCGTCACCGCGCGGACTTATCGCTACCTGCCGAACGGAGGCCGTGGACAATGAGCACCCGCAAGCGGCAGCCCCAATACGCCTCGCTGCGCTGGTGGCGCATGTTCGGAATCGCGGCGCTCGGCCTCAGCCTCAGCGCCTGCGGGCACAGCATGTCGGACCTCGAGCAGTGGGTCGCCAAGGAAAAGGCTCAGCCGGGCGGTCACGTACCCGCAATTCCGCAGGTCTCGCCCTACCAGAGCTACACCTACCCCGGGCACACCCGCGATCCCTTCGACACCAACGTGCTGCAGCAGCTTTACAACAAGGCGCACAGAGGCAAGGCCGAAATCGACCCGAACCGTCCGCGGCAGTATCTTGAACAATTCCCGCTGGACAGCCTCAAGATGGTCGGCACCCTGACCGATAAGGGAACCACCTACGGACTGATACAGGTTCCCGACGGCGCCATACAACGGGTTACCGTCGGTCAGTACATGGGCCAGCACAGCGGCAAGATCACCGAAATCACGCCGACCAGCGTCAAATTGCGCGAGATCGTCCCGGACGGCTTTGGTGGCTACAAGGACCAAAGTGCCTCGATCGCGATGAGCAAAGAACAATGAGGAAGAGCGAAATGTTTCACTCGACGGCAACGGGCTACTCCCCCTCAACCGCGTTGGCGCGAGCCTTGCGGACTTTGCGCTGGTCGCTGGCCAGCATGCTCCTGCTAGCGCTGGCTCCCGCCCTGGCGCAGGCAAACACTCTTGAGTCGATCAACAGCACCCCGCTGCCCGACAACAAACTTGAGGTCATCCTGGGCTTCTCCGCGCCACCGCCCGCTCCGCTCGGATTTACCATCGAGAGTCCGGCCAAGATCGCGCTCGACTTCACAAACACCAAACTCGGCCTATCCAGGCGCAGCTACAATATCGACGTCGGCGCCGTCAGCAGCGTCACCACAGCCGAAGCCGGCGGCAGGACCCGCCTGGTCTTCAACCTGACCAATTCCGTTCCCTACAAAACCCGCATCGACGGCAACAAACTCATCGTTACGCTGAGTACCTCCACCGTTTCGCAGAGCGTCAACGGCGGCGGCAATACCGCACATTTCGGCAAAGCCTCCACCGCCACAAGCAAGAACAACTCCATATCCAACATAGAGTTCCACCGCGGCAAGGACGGCGGCGGCCTGATCACCCTCACCTTGGGCGATCCCAACCAAGCCATCGATCTGACCCAACGTGCCGGCAAGATCATCATCAACGCCTACAATGCGCAGATTGCCAAGAAGCTGCAGCGGCGCATGATCGTCAGCGACTTCGGCACGCCGGTTTCCTCAATCGATACGCGCCAGAACGGCGACAACGTCCAGTTCGTAATCAACGCTAGCGGCGACTACGAACAACTCGCCTACCAGGCTGACAACAAGTTCACCATCGACATCAAGCCGCAGGCGCAGACCACTGCCGGCGGCGCTCCCGTCAAGCCCAAGTATACCGGCCAGCGCATTTCGCTGAACTTCCAGAACATTGCGGTGCGCTCCGTGCTGCAGTTGCTGGCCGACTTCACGGGTCTGAATATCGTGGTCAGTGACGCGGTCACCGGCAATGTCACGCTGCGCCTGAAGAACGTGCCCTGGGATCAGGCCCTGGCCATTATCCTTCAGTCCAAGGGGCTGGCCGAACGTCGCACCGGCAACGTCATCATGATCGCCCCGGCCAAAGACATCGAGGCCCAGGAGCAGCAGCAGATCCAGGCCCAGCAGGCGATGCAGAGGCTCGCCCCGATGCACACCGAGATCTTCCAGATCCGCTATACCAAAGCTGACGCCCTGGCCTCACTGCTCAAGTCGATCCAAACCTCGCTCAGCGGCAGTGGTGGCAACGCTCAGCAGACCAACAGCGGCGTGTCCGGACTGTCCTCGCGCGGCTCCGTGGTAGCCGATGCGCGCACCAACTCGCTGATTGTGCGCGACACCGACCAGGGCTTGGCCAACGTGGCGCAGTTGATCCAGCGCCTGGACGTACCGGTCAAGCAGGTCCTTATCGGCTCCCGCCTGGTCTACGCCAAGAAATCCTTCAGCCGTGACCTCGGCGTCAACTTCGGCATCACAGCTCCCGGACGTCAGGGCGGTGGTCAGGGCGGCTCGGAAGGCTTCGGTATCGGGGGCAGCCCGAACGGCCAGCTGTTCAACGTGAACCTGCCTGCCTCCTCGCCGACCTCGGCCTTCGGCCTGAGCCTGGCCAAGCTGAGTTCGACCTTCAACCTAAGCCTGGAGATCAGTGCGGCGGAGCAAGAAGGCAACGTACGTCAGATATCCAATCCCCGCGTGATCACCGCCAACGACCAGGCGGCGATGATCCAGCAGGGCGTGCAGATCCCCTATCAGGAATCCACTTCAAGCGGCGCCACCAGCATATCCTTCAAGACCGCCGCGCTCAAGCTCCAGGTGACACCGCACATCACGCCTAACGACCGCATCCTGATGGACCTCGACGTCAGCAACGACAGCGTCGGCGGCATCTACGATGGCGTGCCCAGCATCAACACCCAGGAAGTTAAGACCCAGGTCATGGTCGACAACGGCCAGACCGTGGTGCTCGGCGGCATCTATCAGGAAGACAAGGAACACACGACCAACAAGGTGCCGTTCTTCGGCGATCTGCCGGTGCTGGGCAACCTGTTCCGCAACAACGTCGACACCAAGACCCGCAACGAGTTGCTGATCTTCATTACGCCGAAGATCATCAACAACAACCTCTCGCTCACACAGTAACCACACTCGCCCGGGCCGGCATCAAGCCGGCCCGGGCACCGCCGTCCATGACGAGTACCCGCAACGTCTTTCTGATCGGCCCGATGGGCGCCGGCAAGACCACGGTCGGGCGACGCCTGGCGCACATGCTCGGGCTCGACTTCGTCGACAGCGACGCCGCCATCATCGAACGCACCGGCGTCGACATCGCGACCATCTTCGATATCGAGGGCGAGACCGGCTTTCGCGATCGCGAAAGTCGGCTCCTCGATGAACTCACCGCTCGCCAGGGTATCGTACTCGCCACCGGCGGCGGCTCCGTGTTGCGCGAGGCGAACCGCACTCTGCTCAAGACGCGCGGCTACGTCATCTACCTGACGGTACCGCTCGAACTTCAGCTGCGCCGCACACGGCGTGACCGCAAGCGCCCTCTGCTGCAGACCGCCAATCCTCGAGCCCGCCTGGAGCAGCTCAACCGCGAGCGCGATCCGCTATACCGTGAAACCGCACACCAGGTCGTGGACACCCAACGCAACGACAGCCAGAGGCTGGCACGAAATCTCGCCGAACACGTCAGAGGACTGACGTATTAGACGCACGCGACAGCATAGCTGCCGATAGATTCCAACTCTAATTTCATCGCGGTTTTTCAACATCCAGTCAGACGCCGTCGACGGCGGTCAGGCGATCCATTAGTATCCCTCCATGCTCACCTTCAACGTCGACCTTGGTACACGCAGCTATCCGATCCACATCGGTAGCGGGCTTCTGAACCAACCAGAGCTGCTGCGCGACGCCATTCCCGGCCGCAGCGCAGTCATCATCAGCAACGAGACCGTCGCGCCACTATATCTTGAAACCATCCGCTCCCATCTCGACGACCTGCACGTCGGCGAGATCGTGCTGCCGGACGGCGAGGCGCACAAGAACCTCGACACCTTGAACACGATCTACACGGGGCTGCTCGAACGGCATTTCGACCGCAACACCACCCTGATAGCCCTTGGTGGCGGTGTAGTCGGGGACATCACAGGCTTTGCCGCGGCCAGCTACCAGCGCGGCGTACACTTCATACAGATACCCACCACGCTGCTGGCACAGGTCGACTCCTCGGTCGGCGGCAAGACCGGCGTCAACCATCCGCTGGGCAAGAACATGATCGGCGCCTTCCATCAGCCGCGCGCCGTCATCATCGACACCGCCACACTGAATACCCTGCCCGACCGCGAACTCAGCGCTGGACTGGCCGAAATCATCAAATACGGTCTACTCGGCGACGCCGAGTTCTTCGCCTGGCTGGAGCAAAACATAGGCCGCCTGCGCGAACGCGACTCCGCAGCCCTCGCCTACGCCATCGAGCGCTCCTGCCGCGACAAGGCCACCATCGTCGCCGAGGACGAGCACGAACGGGGCACTCGCGCTCTACTCAACCTCGGCCATACCTTCGGACACGCCATCGAAACCGGATTGGGCTACGGCCGTTGGCTGCACGGCGAAGCGGTCGCCTGCGGCATGCTGATGGCAGCTCGCATGTCCGAGCGACTGGGCTGGCTGGACGAGCCCTCCGTGCAGCGCACGGAGAAACTACTACTCGCCGCGAAACTGCCTACCGCCCCCCCGCCGGAACTGAGCGCTGCCCGCATGCGCGAACTCATGGCTGTCGACAAGAAGGTCATCGACGGCACCCTGCGCCTGGTGCTGCTTCACGGCATCGGCTCGGCCGCGGTGACCGCTGATTTCGCCCCGGCTGCGCTCGACGCCGTGCTCGAACGGCGCTGAGACATGCCCGAACCGGCATCGCTTGCGCCGTATGCCGCTAACGATGCCCGTTCCCGCGGGCGGCAGCACCGGGAGCCCTCCCCCAGCTACCGTAGCCAATTCCAGCGCGACCGCGACCGCATCATCCACAGCGCGGCTTTCCGCCGCCTTGAATACAAGACCCAAGTCTTCGTCAATCACGAAGGCGATCTCTTCCGTACCCGCCTCACTCACTCCCTGGAAGTCGCCCAGATCGCACGTTCGATCGCCCGCTCCCTGCAACTCAACGAAGATCTAACCGAAGCCATCGCGCTCGCCCACGACCTCGGCCACACCCCCTTCGGCCATGCAGGACAGGATGCTCTCAACCGCTGCATGTCGCCATATGGGGGCTTCGAGCACAACCAGCAGTCCCTGCGTGTGGTCGACGAACTCGAGGAAAAGTACGCCGACTTCGACGGCCTGAACCTCACCTACGAGACCCGCGAGGGTATTCTCAAACACTGCCCCAGGGAACAGGCACAACACCTCGGTGAAGTCGCCGCCCGCTTCGTCCACGGCGGCCAACCGACGCTCGAAGCCCAGCTCAACAATCTCGCCGACGAAATCGCCTACAACAACCACGACATCGACGACGGCCTGCGCGCCAACCTCATCACCATTGATCAACTGCGAGAACTGACGCTGTTCAACGAAGCCTATGAAGAGGTCACACGCAGCTACACGGAGCTGGACACGCGTCGCCTCATCCACGAGGTCGTGCGCCGCATGATCAACCGCCTGGTGACCGATCTCGTGCAAACCTCCCGCACACGCATCACCGAAGCGGCTCCCGCCGACGTCGAAGAGGTCCGCGCCCTGCGCCAAGCTCTGATTGCCTTCAGCGAACCGGTGCGAACGGCCAACCTTGAACTCAAGCGCTTCCTACGCTCGCACATGTACCGTCACTACCACGTGCGCCGCATGACCACCAAAGCCCAACGCGTGGTCGTCGCGCTGTTCGACGCCTTCATGCAGGACCCGCTGCTGCTACCGCCGGACGTGCAGCACAAGACACAAACCCTTGATGCGGATTCGGAGCGACACCGCGCCCGCGCCATCGCCGACTACATCGCCGGCATGACCGACCGCTACGCCTTCACCGAACACGCGCGGGTATTCGACCCGCTGCACCCTGCCTGAAGTCACCTCCGGTTCGACCGCCGACAGACATCGGCATTGGGCGCAGATTGAACAGCATGGACCGCTGCCTCTATACTGGACGGCCGACTTTTCCGGACGCGCGGTTTACTCCGTGCGACTTCCCAGTGCTTCAGGAGTGGCTCGCATGACTGCCCTACCCACTTCACGCGGTCTCTATCGCCCCGAATTCGAACGCGACAACTGCGGCTTCGGCCTCATTGCCAACATGGACGGGCATGCCAGCCACTGGGTGCTCGAAACGGCCATCGGCGCACTTGCGCGCATGACCCACCGTGGCGCCATCGCAGCCGACGGCAAGACCGGCGACGGCTGCGGCCTGCTGCTGAAAAAGCCTGACGCCTTCCTGCGCGCAGCAGCCACCGAGCAGGACATCGAACTCACCGAACTGTATGCCGCCGGCGTGGTGTTCCTCGACCTGGACGACGCGCGCGCGCAAACCGCCCGCCGGACGCTGGAAGCGGAACTACAGACCGCCGGCTTACAGACCGCCGGCTGGCGCGAAGTACCCACCAATTCCGAGGCCTGCGGTGAAATGGCGCTGCGCAGCCTGCCGCGGATCGAACAGATCTTCGTCAATGCACCGACCGGCACAGACGAAGCCGCCTTCGAGCGCGCGCTGTTCATCGCCCGCCGCCGTGCCGAACAGACGCTACGCCCGCAGGACGACGTGTTCTACGTACCCAGCCTGTCCTCACGCGTGATCAGCTACAAGGGACTGGTCATGCCGGCCTATCTGCCGGAGTTCTACCTCGACCTCAAGGACGAACGCCTGGAAACCGCGCTGTGCGTATTCCACCAGCGCTTCTCCACCAACACGCTGCCGCAGTGGCGCTTGGCCCAGCCGTTTCGCTTCCTCGCCCACAACGGCGAGATCAACACCATCCGTGGCAACCGCAACTGGGCCAAGGCACGCGCACACACGCTGTCCAGCCCGCATCTGCCCGACCTCAGCGAATTCACGCCGCTGGTATCGATGAGCGGCTCCGACTCGAGTTCCATGGACAACATGCTCGAAGTCCTGCTGGCCGGCGGCATCGACATACTGCGCGCCATGCGCCTGCTGATTCCGCCTGCCTGGCAGAACATGCAGCATGTCGACACCGACCTGCGCGCCTTCTACGAGTACCACTCCATGCACATGGAGCCCTGGGACGGACCGGCCGGCGTAGTATTGACCGACGGCCGCCACGCCGCCTGCTGCCTGGACCGCAACGGCCTGCGGCCCGCGCGCTACGTGATCACCCGCGACCGCCACATCACCCTGGCCTCCGAGATCGGCGTATACGACTACGCGCCCGAGGACGTGGTCACCAAAGGCCGGCTCAAGCCCGGTCAGATGCTGGCCGTCGACACCGAGACCGGCGAGCTGCTGCTGCCGCACATGATCGACGAGAGGCTCAAGAATCGCCGCCCCTACCGGGAATGGCTGGATCGCAACTCGCGCACTCTGCCGCGCCTGGAGGGCGAGGATACCGTCGCCCCGACGCTGGACGCGCAACGCCTACGCGCCTACGAAAAACTGTTCAACGTCACTTTCGAGGAGCGCGACCAAGTACTGCGCGTGCTGGCCGAGGCCGGCCAGGAAGCGATCGGTTCAATGGGCGACGACACACCGTTCCCGGTGCTGTCGAGCCAGGTCCGCTCCCTGTTCGACAACTTCCGTCAGCAATTCGCGCAGGTCACCAATCCACCAATCGACCCATTGCGCGAAAGCATCGTAATGTCGCTCGAAACCAACCTCGGCCATGAGCGCAACCTGTTCGAGGAGGAGGCCGACCACGCCGCACGGCTGGTCATGAGCACGCCGGTGCTGTCCGAGATGCGTCTGCAGCAACTGCAGACACTGCCCTACGCCGACCTGCGCCATTACCGCATCGACCTCAACATCCCCGTCGGCAGCGACCTCAGGCAGGCCATCGCCGACATCTGCGCGGAAGCCGCGCAGGCCGTGCGCGACGGACAGCCCATCATCATCCTGTCCGACCGCGACATCGCCCCCGACCGCATCCCCGTACCCGCCGCGCTGATCACCGGCGCACTGCACCACCACTTCATCGAACAGGGTCTGCGCTGCCGATCCAACATCGTCGTCGACACGGCCACCGCCCGCGACCCGCACCAGATTGCCGTGCTGATCGGCTATGGCGCCACCGCCGTGTGCCCCTATCTGGCCTACCAGAGCCTGCAAGGTATGCGCCGCAGCGGCGAGATCGAGGACAAGACCGACGGTGAACTGGGCGCCGGCTATCGCCGCGGCATCCATAAGAGCCTGTACAAGATCATGTCCAAGATGGGCATCTCGACCATCGCCAGCTATCGCGGCGCACAGTTGTTCGAGATCGTCGGCCTGCACGACGACGTCGTCGACACCTGCTTCGCGGGCACGGTCAGCCGCATCCAGGGCATCAACTTCGAAGACATCGCCGAGGACCTGAACAAGCTGTCCAAGGCGGCTTGGAACCCGCGCAAACAGCCCGGCCAGGGCGGCCTGCTCAAGTACATACACGGCGGCGAATACCACGCCTACAACCCAGACATCGTTCAGACCATGCACAAGGCCGTGGTCAGCGGCAGCATGGACGACTGGCAGGCTTACGCCGAACTGGCCAACGAGCGCCCCGCCATGGTGCTGCGCGACCTGCTGCGCCTGCGCGACGACGTCAAGCCGATCCCGCTCGAAGAGGTCGAGCCGGTCGAGGCGATCGTCAAGCGCTTCGACTCCGCCGGGATGTCGCTCGGCGCACTCTCGCCCGAGGCGCACGAAACCCTGGCCGAGGCCATGAACCGCCTCGGTGCGCGCTCCAACTCCGGCGAGGGCGGCGAGGACGCCGCGCGTTACGGCACCGAGCGCATGTCCAAGATCAAGCAGATCGCTTCGGGCCGTTTCGGCGTCACGCCTCATTATCTGGTCAACGCGGAAGTGCTGCAGATCAAGGTCGCCCAGGGCGCCAAGCCCGGCGAAGGCGGCCAGCTGCCCGGCCACAAGGTCAACGACCTGATCGCCCGCCTGCGCTTCGCGCGGCCCGGCGTGGCGCTGATCTCGCCGCCCCCGCATCACGACATCTACTCGATCGAGGACCTCGCCCAGCTCATCTTCGACCTCAAGCAGGTCAACCCACAGGCACTGGTCTCGGTCAAGCTTGTGTCCGAAGCCGGCGTCGGTACGGTCGCCGCGGGCGTGGCCAAGGCCTATGCCGACCTGATCACCATCTCCGGCTACGACGGCGGCACCGGCGCCAGCCCGCTGACCTCGGTCAAATACGCCGGAGGCCCCTGGGAACTCGGCCTGTCCGAGGCGCATCAGACGCTTCGCGCCAACGGCCTTCGCGACAAGGTGCGCCTACAGACCGACGGCGGCCTCAAGACCGGGCTGGACGTCGTCAAGGCCGCCATTCTGGGCGCCGAGAGCTTCGGCTTCGGCACAGGCCCTATGGTCGCCATGGGCTGCAAATACCTGCGCATCTGTCATCTGAACAACTGCGCCACCGGCGTGGCCACGCAGGACAAGGTGCTGCGCATGCACCACTTCGTCGGCAAGGTCGAAATGGTGATGAACTACTTCCGCCTGATGGCCGAAGAGACCCGCCAATGGATGGCACGCCTCGGCGTGCGCAGCCTCACCGACCTCATCGGCCGCACCGACCTGCTCGAAACCTCGCCAGGCAACACCCCGCGCCAGGGCCGGCTCGACCTCAGCCAGCTTCTGTCCGACGGCGGGGTGCCGGTCGACGTGCCACGATTCTGCGTCGAGCCGCACAACGAACCGTTCGATACCGGCGAACTGGCCAAACGGATGATAGCCGACATGCTGCCCAGCATCGAAGCCGGGACCGGCGGCGAGTTCCATTACGAGGTAAAGAACGTCAACCGCTCCATCGGCGCACGCATCTCCGGCGAAATCGCCCGCCGCCACGGCAACTACGGCATGGCCAAGCAGCCGCTGGAAGTGCGCCTGCGCGGTACCGCCGGCCAGAGTCTGGGCGTATGGAACGCCGGAGGCCTGCATCTCTATCTCGAGGGTGACGCCAACGACTACGTCGGCAAGGGCATGGCCGCCGGCAAGCTCGTGGTCTACCCGTCCCCGGCCAGCACCTTCCGCAGCCACGAAGCCGCCATCATCGGCAACACCTGCCTGTACGGCGCCACCGGCGGCAAGCTGTTCGCCGCCGGCGTGGCCGGCGAGCGCTTCGGGGTGCGCAACTCCGGCGCACTCGCCGTAGTCGAAGGCGCAGGCGACCACGCCTGCGAATACATGACCGGCGGCGTCATCGCCATCCTTGGCTCCACTGGCGTCAACTTCGGCGCCGGTATGACCGGCGGATTCGCCTTCGTACTCGATCTGGACAACGACTTCGTCGACCGCTGCAACCACGAGCTGGTCGACCTGCACCGCCTCGACCCCGAGCACATGGAGGCGCCGCGCCTCTACCTGCGCGGGCTCATCGAGGAACACGCGCAGGAAACCGCCAGCGCCTGGGCCCAGGAGATTTTGGCCAACTTCAAGCGCTATCTGCCGCGCTTCTGGCTGATCAAACCCAAGGCCTCGGAGCTGTCCAGCCTGATCAACACGCTCAGCGAAGCCGCCTGAGTCTCCGCCGGGCGGCGGCCATTCTCCGCCCGGCAGCCGATCCACCCGTAGCGAGCACAGCGCGCCGGCATCCTGCTATGATTTCCAGCAGTCCCCGCGCGTCGCCGTCGCGCTCTTTCCTGCGCCATCATGTCCCTAATTCCGCAGCGCTTTATTGACGATCTGCTCGCCCGTACCGACATCGTCGAAATCATCAATGAGCGCGTCCCCCTGAAACGCTCCGGGCACGAATACAAGGCCTGCTGCCCGTTTCACGACGAAAAGACGCCCTCCTTCTACGTCAGCCCGCAGAAGCAGTTCTACCATTGCTTCGGCTGCGGCGCGCACGGCACCGCACTCGGCTTTCTGATGGACTACGAGCACCTCGATTTCGTCGAGGCGATCGAAACCCTGGCCGGCCAACTGGGCCTGGACGTACCCCGAGAAGGCGGCGACGCCGCACCGCGGCGCGACGAGGGGCGCGACGCGCTGTACGCCGCACTGGACGCCGCCGGACAGTGGTACCGCCAGCAGTTGTCACGCCAGCCCCAGGCCATCGACTACCTCAAACAACGAGGCCTTGACGGCGAAACCGCCAAGCGCTTCGCCCTGGGTTACGCGCCGGCTGGCTGGGACGGTCTGCTGCGTGCGCTCGGCAGCCAGCACCGGCGCGAACACCTCGAGGAAACCGGCCTGCTCGCCCGCAAAGACGAACGCGTCTACGACCGCTTCCGCGAACGCATCATGTTCCCCATCCGCGACACGCGCGGACGTATCATCGGCTTCGGCGGCCGCGTGCTCGACGACGGCACGCCCAAGTACCTCAACTCGAACGAAACACCGCTGTTCCACAAGGGACGTGAACTCTACGGACTCTACGAAGCACGCCAGTCCCGCGCGCCGCTGGACAGCATGCTCATCGTCGAAGGCTATATGGACGTCATCGGCCTAGCGCAACTCGGGGTGAACAACGCCGTCGCCACGCTCGGCACCGCAACCACACGCGATCACCTGCAACGCCTGTTTCGCATCGTCGACCGCCTGGTGTTCTGCTTCGACGGCGACCGCGCCGGACGCCAGGCCGCCTGGCGCGCGCTGGAGCAGACCATCCCGATCATGGCCGACGGACGCGAAGCGGTCTTCCTGTTTCTGCCCGACGGCGAGGACCCCGACAGCTTCGTCCGTCAACACGGACGGGAGGCCTTCGACCGGCTGCTGCGCGAAGCCACGCCGCTGTCGCGTTTCCTACTCGACGAACTGACCGAGCGCCACCCCGGAGCGACCATGGAAGCGCGCGCCGCACTGCTGCACGAAGCTCAAGGCCTGCTGCACGAACTCGACGACGGCGCACTCAAGACGCAGCTGGTCGACGCCCTGGCGCTGGAAACGCACATCAATCCAGAACGCGTCGCACAGACGCTGCGATCCGAGCCCAAAGCCACGGGAGGTGACGCTCGGCGCCCTACCGTCAACCGCAGCCAGAGCGTACACCGCACCCCCATCCGCACGGCGATCGCCCTGCTGCTCGCCCACCCGCAGCTGACGGCCGGTCTGCCGGAAATGGACGAGCTGCCCAGCGGAGAAGGCATTCAGGGACTACCCTTGCTACATGAACTCCTTGAAACCGTACGTGACAATCCCAATATCACAACGGCAGGTCTCCTGGAACGCTGGCGCGGACGCCCTGAACTGCCCCACCTCACCCGGCTGTTGGAGTGGACCGTCATTCAGGGAGATGAGGCTTTGGCCGCCGAATTCCGGGACGCGATCGAGCGCATACGCGAACAGCACGTTTCGCAGCGTCTCGACGCGCTACTCGCGCACGCGCGCCGGCACGAGCTCGACGCAGCTCAGAAGCAGGAACTAAGCGCCCTGCTGGCACAAACACGCAGTGCACGTCGAGATTAAACTGGCTAGAGTCTCAGCCCGTGTACTACAATGTCCAGTTCAATTTGATTTTTACGGTATCCCATTCATGCAGCACGAAGAGCAGCAGTCCCGACTCAAGGAACTGATCGCACGGGGAAAGGAGCAGGGTTTCCTGACCTATGCCGAAGTCAACGATCATCTACCTGACAGTATCGTCGACCCCGAGCAGATCGAAGACATCATCGGCATGATCAACGACATGGGGATCACCGTACACGAGGTGGCCCCGGATTCCGACAGCCTGATCCTATCCGATTCCGACGTTGCGCCCGATGAGGACGTCGCCGAAGAGGCCGTCGCCGCGCTGACCAGCGTCGACAGCGAATTCGGCCGCACCACCGATCCCGTGCGCATGTACATGCGCGAGATGGGCACCGTGGAGCTGCTCACCCGAGAGGGCGAAATCAAGATCGCCAAGCGCATCGAGGATGGACTCGCCCAGGTGCTGTTCGCGCTCGCCCACTATCCGCAGTCCATCGCCGGCCTGCTGGTCGAGTTCGACCGCGTCGAGAATGGCGACGCCAAGCTCACCGACGTCGTACAGAGCTTCATCGATCCCAACGCCGAGCCCGAAGAAATTCCCACGCCGGCGCAGAAGACCAGCGCCAACGCGAACAACGGCAGCAGCGACAACGATTCCGGCAGCGACTCGGACAGCGACGATGACGACGACTCGGACGACGAGCCAGCCGACACTGGCCCCGATCCCGAAGAGGCACGCGAGCGCGTAGCCAAGCTGCGCGGCCTGTTCGACAAGGCGCGCAAGGCCATGCTCAAGGGCGACCGCGAGAAATACGCCGACCTGCGCCAGGAGACTGCCAGCTACTTCATGGAGTTCAAGCTCACGCAACGCGTGATCGACGACCTCGTGAATCAGCTGCGCACGACCATCGAAATGGTTCGCGAGCAGGAACGCCACGTCATGGACCTGTGCGTGCGCCGCGCGCGCATGCCGCGCAAGATATTCATCGACAGCTACCCGGGCCGTGAGACCGATCTCGGCTGGCTGGACGAACGCCTGCAGGCGCCAAACGCTCAGAAGTTCGCCGATGATCTGCGCGAACTTGCCGACGAGATCCACCACGCCCAGAAAAAACTCAAGGCCATCGAGGAAAACGCCAACCTCCCGATCCAGGAGATCAAGGAGATCAACCGGCGCATGTCCATCGGCGAGGCCAAGGCCCGCCGCGCCAAGAAGGAAATGGTCGAGGCCAACCTGCGCCTGGTGATCTCCATCGCCAAGAAGTACACCAACCGCGGCCTGCAGTTCCTGGACCTCATCCAGGAAGGCAACATCGGCCTGATGAAAGCGGTCGACAAGTTCGAGTACCGCCGCGGCTACAAGTTCTCGACCTATGCCACCTGGTGGATCCGGCAGGCCATCACCCGTTCCATCGCTGACCAGGCCCGTACCATCCGCATCCCGGTGCACATGATCGAGACCATCAACAAGCTCAACCGCGTCTCGCGGCAGATGCTCCAGGAGATGGGTCGCGAAGCGACGCCCGAGGAACTGGCCGAACGCATGGAGATGCCGGAGGACAAGGTCCGCAAGGTGCTCAAGATCGCCAAGGAGCCGATCTCCATGGAGACGCCGATCGGCGACGACGAAGATTCGCATCTGGGTGACTTCATCGAAGACATCAACGTCATGTCTCCAGTCGACTCGGCCACCAGCGACAGCCTCAGCGAGACCACCCGCCAGGTGCTCGGTTCGCTGACGCCGCGCGAGGCCAAGGTCCTGCGCATGCGCTTCGGCATCGACATGAATACCGACCACACGCTGGAGGAGGTCGGCAAGCAGTTCGACGTCACCCGCGAGCGCATCCGCCAGATCGAAGCCAAGGCCCTGCGCAAGCTGCGCCACCCCACCCGCTCCGAGCTGCTTCGCAGCTTCCTCGAAGCGGACTGAAGAGCAGAAGGCGAAGGCGGCATACTTGCCGCCTTCGCCCATTCCGGTTAAAAGCTTCTTCTGTTTCCCACCCAGTCAACGGGCCTGTAGCTCAGTCGGTTAGAGCAGGGGACTCATAATCCCTTGGTCCTCGGTTCGAGTCCGAGCGGGCCCACCACCTTCCTTACCAAGACTGTCCGATATCATCCAAGACATCGCCAAAGAATGGCGCCACACATAGGTTTTGTGTCCGCGCCAATCCGAGGCGATCCGCTTGAATCCAAGCAAAAAGTGAGTCAAAGTGTGAGTCAACAAGGAGCCGAACCCTCGTTTGACTCACATTTGGCTGACTCACATGCTGACCGACACCAAAATCCGCACGCTCAAACCACAGTCCAGCGCCTACCGTGTCGCCGACTCCAACGGGCTGTGCATCGAGGTCAGACCATCCGGCGCAAAGGCCTGGCGCTATCGTTACCGTTACGCCGGCAAGGCCAGCATGATCACCCTGGCCGAATACCCCAGCATGACGCTAAAGGAAGCCCGCGACGAGCGGGACAGGCTCCGAGCGCTGGTCAAAGGCGGCAGCAACCCCGCCCTAGTGGCACGAATCGAACGAGCCACCAAGGTTGAGCAATCGGCTACAACCTTCGGCGCTATCGCCTTGGAGCTTCTCGAAAAGCGCGCCAGGGAAGGCTTGTCCCCCGGGTCGGTCAAACGGGAACGTCGGCACATCGAAAAAGATATGGCCGGCATTCGAGAAATCCCGATCACCCAAGTCACAGCACCTATCCTGCTCGAAGAGTTGCGCAAGCTGGAACGCCGAGGAGTGGTTGAAACAGCGCACCGCGCTCGCGCATTAGCTGGCCGCGTCTTCAACTACGCCATCGCCACAGGTCGCGCCACCACCAATCCCTCAGAAAGCCTCGACGGTGCCCTGGAGCAGGCCAAGCCCAAACACCTTGCAGCGATCACCGACCCTGAGCGCATCGGCGCCCTACTACGCGATATTCATGGCTACCATGGTTCGCCGATCACTCAAGCCGCCTTAAAGCTCGCTCCACTAGTATTTGTGCGGCCCGGAGAACTACGCAAAGCCCGCAAGGCTGACATCGACCTCACCAAACACGAATGGCACTTTATCGTCAGCAAGACTGGCACGCCGCACATCGTACCGCTCAGCAGGCAGGCCGTTGAAATCATCAAAGGCGTACTACCTTTGAGCGGCAATAGCGAATACGTGTTCCCGGGTATCCGCAGCCTACGCAGACCCATGAGCGAAAACACCATCACGGCAGCCCTGCGCTACATGGGCTACGACGGCAACACGATGACTAGCCATGGATTCCGCGCCATGGCGCGTACGGTGTTGGATGAAGTCCTTGGCTACCGTCCCGACTTCATAGAGCAGCAGCTTGCCCATGCCGTGCGCGACCCACTGGGGCGCGCCTACAACCGCACCAAACATCTCGCCGAGCG
>NZ_JARRQY010000016.1:0-50942 GCF_037381185.1 Acidihalobacter sp. | reverse complement strand
TGGGCTATATCCCGCCCGCAGAAGCTGAGGCAAACTACTACCGGCAACTCGGGCAGCCAATCCCCATTGCCGCTTAACTTAAACCCAACAGCCTCCGCGAAAACCGGGGCGGTTCACTTGGCGTGTTCAATCAGCAGCCGCTCCGCTTCGCATGCGCGATCCCATGATGTTGAGCATGCCCCATAACCACTTGAAGGTTTCCAAGATAATGCCTCAAACCATCGTTGCCCACGAACAGCCAATCTCAAGCATCTTCAGTGATGGCTATGCGTTCAATATCCCGAGCTATCAGCGCCCCTATGCCTGGACAACAGATCAGGCGCTTGAGCTTTTTGAAGACCTGATCAGTTTCATGCGGGACAGCGGGGGCAACGTGGTAGATATGCCACCTTATTTCCTCGGCAGCATTGTTCTCATCAAGCAAGAAGCCGTTCCTCAATCTGATGTCGTTGATGGTCAGCAGCGGCTAACCACCATCACAATTCTTCTTTCAGCGATTCGCGAATCAGTTGACGTAGACACAGCTAAGGACATTACCTCTTTCATCTATGAGAAAGGTAACTCGGTCAAGGGAACATTGGATCACTACAGGCTTAAGCTGCGCGAGCGTGACGCTGAATTTTTCAGAAAATATGTGCAGATCGAAAATGGTTTGAATGGCCTGCTTCAAATCAATACTGAGCTTCCTGATAGCCAACGAAACATTCGTGATAACGCTCGACTTTTTGTCGACCAGCTAAAAAAACTCGATGAGTCGGAGCGGGCAGCCTTGGCCCGTTTCATCGTGACTCGCTGCTTTCTCGTCGTGGTTGCCACCCCGGACTTGGATTCTGCTTATCGAATCTTCTCTGTTCTTAATAGCCGTGGTCTGGAACTTTCTGCGACTGATATTTTGAAGGCGGAGATTGTCGGCGGTGTGCCGCAGTCGAGCCGTGACGAGTACAACAAAAAGTGGGAAGACGCCGAGGAAGATCTAGGGCGAGAATCATTTAGTGAATTGTTTAGTCATATCCGAATGATTTATCGAAAAGCCAAACCTCAAGCGACCTTGCTCAAAGAGTTCAAAGAACACGTAACCGAGGCACAGGCCCCTATTAAGTTCATTGATGATGTGCTACTACCAGCTGCGTCGGCTTATGAAGAAATCTCGGATGCCTCTTACTCAAGTACCGAGCTGGCCGAGCAAGTTAATGTTCATCTCGGTTGGCTAAACAGGTTGAACTTCAAGGACTGGATGCCGCCTGCTATCGCATTTGTCACTCACTATCGTAATCAGCCTGCTCGGATGCTCAATTTTTTCAGAGACCTAGAAAGGTTGGGTTATTTCATGCTGATCACAAAGGCTGGGGTCAACGCCCGCATTGATCGCTTTTCCAAACTGACGGCAGACGTTGAAAGAGGGAATGATCTGTCTGTGAGCGATTCTTCGTTGCAGCTTACCCCTTATGAGCAGTATGCGATGTACGCGGCTTTGGCAGGTCCGATCTACGAGTCACTTTCAGCTCGCGCGCGTTCAACCGTACTGTTACGACTTGATGCTCTACTATCTGGCGGCGGTGCCCAGTACGACTATTCAATAGTCACGGTAGAGCATGTTCTACCTCAGACAGTTGATCCAACTAGCCAGTGGGCTAAGTGGTTTCCTGAAGTCAGGGATCGTTTATCCAGAGTTCACACGCTGGGGAATCTTGCGTTGCTTAGTCGAAGGAAAAACAGTGCGGCCTCTAATTACGACTTCGATAGAAAGAAAAACGCTTACTTCGCTCGTGGAGGCGTATCGCCTTTTGTTCTCACAACTGAAGTGTTGCAAGACCCGGAATGGACTCCCGCAGTGGTAGATGCACGCCAGAAGAAGCATCTTGCTACGTTAGAGGCTTACTGGCGCTTGGAAAACAGGAAGAATCTTTTGGATGAGCTGGGCGCTCTTTGAATATTAGATGCTTTTGCTGCTTAACTCTAAATATGGGCGATGGACGATGCCTCTCAACTGGTCATATATGTGATGAGTCTGACGATAAACGGCTTGATAGTCGGTGAGATTTCTAACCAGAGCGTGTCGCTTCGCCCAGTATTAGGTGCTTACGAGCTCTGTTTCTCGCTCAAGATAACCATGAACCCGAAGCGGGACCATGAGAGGCGTGTAACGATCTTTGGCGCACGGGTCCGCTTGAGTAATGATCGGGGAGTATCGTTGGATGTTGGTTTCGCTCAACCAGAGCAGCCGATTGAACTTCGCCAGTATGACCACGCACATCCCATGTCGTGTTTCTTGGTTCAATCGCTACATCCAGGGCAACTAGCGGAGCTTGAGCGCGTTCGCGATGGGGGGAACATCGCATTTCAGCTACAGGTGTCAGGTGTAGGAACTGAAACTGATGAGTATGGTGCTCAAAGTGTGTATGACATGCTGCACTTCAGGGTCCCGCGTTCCGAATGGATAGAAAGTCTACGCACTGCTGGGGCGAAGAATATTCTTTTGTTGGAAGTACCCGTGCCATTGGTGGATCCCCCGGAAGAGTTAGCCGCGGCCGGTAAGGACTTACAGCAAGCAGTGGTCCACTACCAACATGGCGATTATCGTTCTTGCGTGGGGATGTGCCGCACTGTGCTCGATGAGATAGGGCGTAAGAGGTTCGATAGCAAGAAGGATTGGGCGAGTCCGCTGCTTATGCGGCTGGCGAATGATCGCACCGGTATGGTGCGAGGTGAGCGCGAAGCGGCAGTATGGGCAGCGGTGCGTCATTACGCGCATCCAGCCCATCATGCGGTGAGTGATGGGGGAGAGCAGTTCTACTCTCGTGCTGAAGCACAGTTGATACTAGCGACGGTAGCTGCTTTAGTGGGATTTGCGGTGTCCGACATTCCCTAAAGGTAATGGAGAGCAGTCGTTATTCATATTTGTCCCTAGAAAACGAAATTTCATGGGGAAGCGAGTGGACGATATATTGAAAGCCAATTTCATTGAAAGCTGCAAGTTGATTCAGAGAAGTTACTTTGCGGGATTCGTAACCGCTACCGCATTTCTAGGGCTTGTTTTGCAAGCGAAATCAAAATCAGGTTCGCACGAATACACTATTCCAATATTAAACGTTTCAATAGGTCATTCGATGGTGGCGGCCGTATATTTAACACTGTTTGTCTACGCCGCGGTGGGCGCGATCATGTTCTTAGCGGAGCATAAGTATGCACAAATAAAATCAATGTTATCTGATGATGATATGGTGATTCTTAAAACATATCCGAGCATAGGCTGTTCAAATATCGCAATAAAAATATTTACTACACTAATGCTTGTGCTATATGTGACGATTATATTTGAGTCAATCAACCCGATTTTTAGTTTTTTCTATTCATTTACATCAGCGTCAATGATGTCCGCATTCTATATAATCGCGTTATTTTCATCGAAACCAAAACTCAAAAGAAAAAAGGTAACAAAGAGCATCTAACTCATGAGTTCTTATGCCGTTTCTTCGCCTGAGATCAAAGAGGTTATGAACCTTGAAACCGGCGAAATTTTATCGGTAGAGGAAGTTGTCGGTTCAGATTACGAGAAAACGCTCCAGCTTAGGATGCGGCTGCAGCAGAGCATCGCCTTAGGGGAGGCAGAATTTGCATGCCCATTATGCGGTGTGCCTGTTCACCTGGTGTCGTTAACAAAAACACGGCTGTTTTATTTTCGACATCAAATAGAAGATGGGCGATGTCCAGCAAGAACCAAGGGGAAATATACAGAGAAGCAGATACTCGCAATGAAGTACGATGGCGCGCGCGAGTCAGCAGCACACTTAAGGATGAAACATATTATTGCTGATAGTCTTAGGGCTGATCCAAATTTTTCAAATGTTGAGACCGAACCAGTATGGAAGGGTGTTGAGGCTAATAGCCGTCGAAGACCAGATGTCAGGGCATTGTGGAAAAAATCACTGCTAGTTGCTTTTGAAGTTCAGTTATCGACTACATTCCTTCGAGTAATAGCTGAACGTCGAGCGTTTTATCTTAAGGAAGGAGGGGTTTTACTGTGGGTATTTAAGGGCTTTGATACTAATAAAGCAAGACTGACGCAAGAAGATATTTACTACAATAATAACCGCAATGCTTTCCTTGTTACTGAAGACACCTTGATTGCCTCTAGGGCAGATGACGCAATGACGCTAGATTGTATATGGTCAGAGCCCTCTGTCGAAAACGGGCAACTGTGCTGGCATCAGCGATTTGGCAGGACGACATTCGAGCGCCTCACGATTGATAGGGCAGGCCAACGAGTTTATTTATTTGATGCGGACTCGGCAGCAGAAAACTGTAAACAAGACGCTGATAAAAAGCTGCTGCGAGAAGATTTCAACCGATACTGGTTGTCCGGTGAGGAAGCGACAGATAATGACGTTTGGCGCGATATACGAAAGCGCTTTGTTCGTTACGATATTGAATTACCTCGGTACCTAGGAGAAGCAGACGATCTCTATCGGCTGCTCAATACCCTATATAGTGCCAAAGAGGGTAGGCCGGTAGGGTGGCGATTTGAGAACCTTGTGAAAATTGCACACCACATATTTGATAGATACAAAGGCTTTTTGTGGGCCTTCCGGTTGGTTTTAGAAGCTCACGAACGCGGCCCTCAAATCATTAAAGAAGATGTAACCAAGAACTGGGTTCATAAAAAGGTTCCACTATATCGACGAGCGTGGAAGAACGGAGATACTGAATTTGCTCCGGATAGGCGTTTCGATGATTTGATTAAATTCCTATTCCCTGAAATTGCTCTGCAGCTTTCCGAGGAACCTAGGTCGGCTTTTGCCTCTTTTCACGTCGATTAGCCCGCTGCGCTGGCGTCAGTGCTGTCAGCTGCCGCTACTTTGGGCTTGCTCTTCGTGGTCTTTCTAGGGGTAGCCTTGGCCATCTTCTCCAGCTCGACCTTCTGGGTCTGCACGGTTACGCGGGCATCGGCCAGCGCCTCGGCCAGTTGCTCGGCTCTGTCCTGCGCCTTCTGCAGCTGCGTCGCGGTACGTTCGGCCTCATGCTTCGCATCAGCCAGTCGGCCGTCCAGAGCGGTTTTCTGCGCAGCCAGGACCGCCGCCTGCTGCTCAGCCTCGATGCGGCGTTGGCGTTCCTGCTCCAGTTCGTTTCGCGCTGCCGTCAAATCAGCCTCCAGGCGCGGCATAGCTTCCAGTCGTAGTGCGGCCTTGGCTAGCTCCGTACGGGCCGCTTCGGCAGCCTGACGTTCGCGGGTTGCGTCTTCTTTGGCGGCGGCCAGGTCGGCCGCCAGTTGCCCGGCTTTGCCTTCGGCCGCGGCCTTGGTGGTGGCAAGGGCTTCGAGCTCTGTGGTCAATTCCTCGATCACTTCGGCCTGGCGCTCGTTCTCGGCGCCCACGTCGGCCGCTTCCTGCTGCTGTTCAGCCAGATCACTTTCCAGCGCCGCACGAGCCGCTGCCAACTCCTGATCCATATAGTCCAGGATCGCCCGTTGCAGGGCAGGGGGTAGCGCCAGAGCGGAGGTTTGCTCGCGCTCCTGTCGGGCTTTCCAGTTCTGCAGGAACTTGGAGATGGTGCCCATGCTGCCGCTGCCAAGGCGCTCGCGCACGGCGCGTAGCGTTGGCCTGGAGCCCTCTGCTTTCAGTGTGTCAGCGACGGCGTTGACCTGCTCGGGGGTGATGGTTGCTTCGCGTCCCATGGTGTTCTCCTATGTAACGATATGATTGATACGATATGAAACGATACGAATCAGCGGTTTTGACGATTCAGGTTTCGATTCTCGATCCACCACTTCGCGCGCTTGACAATCACGCATGCTGATGCGAAACGGCGATTATGGGATCCGGCCCCAAAAGGAGCCGGATGTAGGCCTGCAGCGCTAGAATGGAAGGGGATCGCGCACCAGGTCCGCCCCGTCCTTCTCGATTTTTTCTTCTATCGCCGCCAGCAGCCCGCGCAGGCCGCCGGGGTACAAACCCAAAAATTCGGCGAAAGTCATCTTGTGCGGCCAGAAAGTGCCCTCGTCCTTTGGGGAAAAGGATATATCGAGGCTGTTGCTATCCGACCCGATGCTTATCCTCTTGGCTTTGGCAGTGAAATTCTGGTATCCGCCATCCCACTCTCTCCCCTCCCGTGAGAACTGCCAGGTATATACACCGGGCGGCGCGGGGATGATGAATGGGCCGCGATAAGCCTGCACGATCTGCCGCACTGCTCGCACCTGTTTATGGGCCAGCCGGGAGGCGGCCTCGGCCAGTTCATCAGCCTGGCGCTCCAGCTCGATCTCGTCCATCAGGTCCTTTTTGCTCATTGTTTGTTACCTCGTTTCGTTGTCGTGTATGTGCAGTGCCGCACTGCACATACTGGAATGCTCGATACCGGAAACGCGGCCGCACGCCGCAATGTCCGTGCACCTCAAACCTGTCCCCGCTCAGCCATACTCGTGACCTCGGCTCCACCGACGATCAGGTGATCGATCACGCGAACGTCGATCAGCGCCAGCGACTCCTTGAGCTTGCGGGTGATCTGTACGTCAGCCATGCTCGGCTCGGCCACCCCAGAAGGATGGTTGTGCGCGAGCATGCAAGCCGCAGCGTTCAACTCCAGTGCCCGACGAACCACCTCGCGCGGATGCACGCTGCACCCGTCGATGGTGCCGTTGAACATCTCTTCGAAGGCGATCACGCGATGTCGGTTGTCCAGCCACAACACGCTAAACACCTCGCTCTTGTGCCCGGCCAGCTTCGCCATCACATAGACGCTGGCCACACCGGGGGAGTCCATCACGTCGACCTTGCGCACCCGGGCATCGAGGATCTGACGAGCTAGCTCGATCACGTCGTCGTCGGCCACAGGCCTGGCGGTCTGGTACCGCCCTTGGGCGTCTCGAACGAAGGCACCGAAGTCGATGGCTTGCTGCGGGTTCTGGTTCATGGTTTTGTCCCTTGCCTTTGCTTGAATGGAGTTGGGTTTGTGCCGGGCACAAACCCGGAACGCCTCCCGGCGAGGGCAGGGGGTGAAGCGTCAAGAGCGCCGGCAAGGGAGGGGGATCGCCCGACCTGCACAAGCGACCAGAGGGAGCGCGGAAGGTTGGGGAGACCCTTGCCGGTGGCGAAGCGAACTCTTGACGCGAGGGGGGCAGCGCCCACCTCATAACACCGTGTTAAGCAAAACCAGCAATGCGCCAGCGGTACAGCAAAACGAACCCCGCAAGCGGAGCGCGCAGACGTGAGGGATGCGGAGGGCCTGTCCCGAACGAAGTGAGGGATGGAGCGAAAGCGGAACCAGCAGCAGCCCGGCCCGAAGGGACACGCGATGGCCAGGGGATTCAAACACCTGACCTCATGTGGTTATATACCTACGAAAGCAACCTGCTTTGACCTCAGAACAACACTAAAACTGGAGAACGCCATGGACGGAAGCAACACCGACCCGACCACAGTACTGATGTTGATAGCTGTTGGATGGTTTCTGGGCTGGGTGATAACGCTGGGGCTCTATAAAAAGTACACGAGTGAAGACGCCGGCGCCGGCATGGGAATCATGACCTTCTTCGTGTGGCCAATCGGTTTGCTCAGCATCCTGCTGGGCAAAGGCGTGGGAAATGCGGTAGGTAGAAACGAGGCCGACAAGCAGCAGAAAGGGAAAGAGGGCGCCCAGAGCGAAAGTCTGGCTGCGATCAACCAGATGCTCGAAAAGGAAGGGCTTTAGAAGAGCGTGATGCTTGTATCGAACGGTAGCAGCGAAATACGGTCGTTGATCCTCCGTGGGCGCACCAGGCTGAAAGACAAGTTCTACCCGGTCATCGAGGCATTAGCTATCGATCACAACAAACGAAAACTCGTCATGAGTTACTACGATGTTGGGCCTGACGCCGACGGAAAGCTCAAAACGGCCGCTTTGGACGTTGGCGACGTCGTCAAGGTCGGCGTGGAAAAGCGGCAGATATACCCCCAAGGCGCATACGTGGACATGTGCTGGATCGAGGACAAGTCTCTCGAACCGCGGAAAGTGCTGTTGTTCCACTCGCCGGTAGACGCCGACAAATCAAAAAGCGTCATTCTGAATGCGCTCAGCGCTGATGGGCCGTTCAAGCCTGAGGCGGCGGAAACGTTCAAGCCAGTCGAGCTTGTGCTCTGATTTCATCCCCGGTTGACCACCGCCCGCCCACAGCTCTGGGGTGTATTGGCACCCCGCTGTGGACGGCCCGTGGACAACCGGGCTTAACGTCCAATTGCGCTGCTGTAACGCTGATCCCGTTACTGTCGCATGCTTTCGGCTACTGTAACGCTTGCGTGTCTACTGCCGCATGTCGTCGCAGTAGGGCCTACAGGGCAGCGACCAGAACGCCCACAACCACGGCGACGACAAGCGCCCCACTAGCAACGTACCAAGCTCTACGCCGCCGGCGCTGTTCGCGCTCGTGCAATGCTGCTGTAGCACGTCGACGCATAGCAGCAACGGCCGCGTCTTGCCCAGCCTGGAATCCCGCCCGCCTGGCGTGTAGTTCGGCCCGCATCTGCCCCATGGCATATGCACGCGCGCGCTTCCACTGTTTGATGATCCGAAGCCATCGTGCAACGACCACATCTGCGGCTTGCTCGACGGTGAGGTCCGTTACCGCCAATCTCTGAGCGGTTCGGATCGCCCATTCGAACGTCCAGCCCCAGTCGCGTGTTTCGTTTCCTCGCCAGGAGGGACTGGATGCGAGCATGGCGCTCGGCCCTAGCCGATCGATCTGATCGAATCCGAAGTCGTAGAGCGTCGCTCGCGTACCTAGCCGCGGCGATTCGGGGAAACGCAGGTCATGACGGATCAGCATGACCAGTTCAACGGCCGAGAATAGTGGCGCATGCCCGCCGCTCCACTTGTCGTCCTTGGCGCCGCGGGCGATCGCATCAGCGAGGATCACGTGCGCGGTCTCGTGGAGGTACAGGAACTTCCAGTATGTGGGCGTACGTGGCCACACGCGGCCAGGACTGTCTGCAACCCACGCGTTCAGGCTGATCGTGTCGCCCCATCTTCTGCTGGCAGGATCAACCGGCGCGAACCCGCTTATCTCACGCAGCGGACTGATGTTCGCCGGCGGCGCCTTTCCCAGGCCAATGGCGCTGGCCAGGCCGGCAAGAGCCTCGCGACAATCCATGGCGGCCAGTTCGATTGCCGCCGCTGCTTGATCGTCGTTCGGAGGCAGTACCACGGAGATGCGAGGATCGCCGTTGGCATCCGGTTCGTGCCATTGATCCCAGAGCGTCGCCATAGGTCTGCGAGCGAACATGATCACCATCTCCGCCGGCGGCGCAGCGCCCAGCCGCTCAACCAGACTCCGGCCACCACAGCAACTGCAACACCTATCGACGCACCAAGCCCAAGCTTGTGCATGGCCTTCCAGATCGCGTCGTAGATCACGCCATGCACCAGCCCCGAGACGACCATGTGCGCCAGGTCGTGGCCTACCGAGTAGTAGTGACTCATGGCGCCACCTCATCGAATCCAGCCAACCTCAAGCGCTCACGTGCAATGAACCGCGCGACTTCCAGCATGGCCGCCTTGCGGGTCTCGGGATCCGTCAGAATCACCCGGCGGGTCGCTGCCTGCAGTTCATCGAACGCTTCAGCCCAGTCGTCTGACATAAGATGATCACCCGCTACAAGCGGATAATGTTCAGAAAGCAGAACGACGTTCGGGATCACTTCGACATGGGCGATATCCCAGCATGCAACCAGACGCTCGGCCAGTTCCTCGATCCGCTCTTCCAGTTTCAACTCCATAACAACACTCCCATAGTGAGCAGCAAAAGCGCCGCCCCTCGCGCTTATGCACGGGGGCGGAAACGGAGAGCGTCAGGCGCCACGATGCGCGTAGGGATCCGTGCGCGAGGGCGCCGGGTTGACGGAGTACACCGGGGCGGGGCGGGAAACCGCGCGACCATCCGGCGAAACGGGCGTCAGGTGAGCGGAAAACTGAACCGCGATCAGCAGGGCGATCGCACCGGCGGCGTTGGAAGCGATATTGACGTGCGTCATGGGGAATACCTCAGGTTGCGGAGGCGGCGATATGCCGCCCCTCACTCCCATGCACCCGAGCGGAAACGCTCAGCGGCTCTCCCACTTCTTGCCCAGTGTCTTCGCGTTCTTGAACCCCGGCCACCAGCATGAACGGCAGGACTCGCACTTGTAGAACGCCTTGCCGGCCTTCGTTTTCAGGGTGATGGTCGGCGCTCGACAATCCGGACAGGCTGGGCCCGCCGGCGGCTTGCGGTTGGTCTTGCCGCCGCCTGGCGCTCTGGCTTCACCGATTTGCACCTGCATGCTCTTTGCCTGCTCTACGAGTTGCACAACCTGCTCACGTTGTGCCGCCTCGAACTGCGCCAGCGTCGCTTGGCCGGCGGCGATGTCGGATAGAACGTCCTCCCAGCGTGCCGTCGTTACAGGATCGGTTAGCACAGGGGGCAGGGCGGATATGAGCGTGCGGCCGGCGGGTGCCGAGATGAGCTGCTTGCCCTTGACCAGCAGAAAGCCACGGTTCTTGAGCTTTTCGATGATGTCGGGGCGAGTCGCCACCGTGCCGAGACCACTGGTCTCCTTCAGTTTTGCCTTGGCCTCGGCATCTTCGACGAAACGGTGAATGCCACTCATCGCATCGATAAGCGTGCCTTCCGTGAACCGTGCCGGCGCCGTGGTTTTCTTCTCTTCGACTCGGGCATCCTCAACAGCCAGCACCTGGCCATCGGACAAGGCCGGCAGCTCAGCGTCGACAGGTCGATCGCCGAAAACCTCGCGCCAGCCAAGAGTGACAATCTTGCGACCGTTCGCGTTCCAGGCCTCATCCGCACAGGTGAGCGTCACAGCCACCGCGTCATACGCATATTCCGGATAGAACTGGGCGACGTAGCTGCGGCAAACCACTTCATAGACCTTTGCCTGCGCATCGCTGAGTTGTGACGGAACATTGCCTGTCGGGATGATCGCGTGGTGCTCCCCGACCTTCGCGGTGTTCCATGTCGGCGACCTGCGCGCCGGATCGGCAGATCTCGCAAATTCAAATGTCTGGCTGAGGCTGCCGAGAATGCCGGCTGCATCCCCATGTTGTTCGTCCGGCAGATAACGGCAATCGGAGCGTGGATAGCTCGTCAATTTGTTGTCCCAAAACACTTGTCCGATGTCGAGTACCTGTTTGGCGGTCATGCCGAATCGGGCCGAACATATCTTTTGCAGCTCCGAGAGGCTGAGTCCCAGAGGTGGTTCCTGGCGCTTCGTGTCCTTCTTGTATGAATCGACGGTTGCGGTGCCGGCCGCCTTTGCGGCGGATGCCAAAGCGTCGGCGCGGGCCTTGTCGATCAGACGCCCCTCCGGGTCGAAGCCAGAACCATCGGTCGCCGATGGCTTCCAGTTGGACACAAACCCGGCGGCGACCAGCTGAGGTACGTAGAATGGGTGAGGCTGAAAATCCTCGATCTCCTGGTCGCGTGCGACGATAAGCGCGAGCGTCGGCGTCTGTACTCTCCCGACCGACACGAGGCCGCCGCCGCTATTGCTCAAAGTCATAGCACGCGTCATGTTCATGCCGATCAACCAATCGGCTCGCGCCCTGGCTTCGGCCGCATCGCGCAAACCAACAAACTCGGCGTTGTCCTTGATCCCGGCGAGCGCTCGCGCAACACTCGTTTCGTCTTGCGACGCTAGCCAGATACGTTGTGTCGGCCCCCGCCAGTCGACTGCCTCCAGGATCTCGTCGATTAACAGTTGTCCTTCGCGACCTGGATCACCCGCGTGAACGACGTTGGCGGCGTTCTTGAGTAAGCCTCGGATGACTTTTAGTTGCTTAGCCGCCTTGGGTTTTGGTTCCTTCCGCCACTGATCAGGCAGGATCGGCAGATCCTCCATCCGCCAGCGCTTGCGGCCATTCTTGCCACGCGGAATGTCGTCCGGCAGATAGTCGTCGGGCTCCGCCTGTTCGTACAGGTGCCCGAACGCCCAGGTCACAGTGTCGTTCGCGCCGCACTGGATGTACCCCTCGTCCTTCCTCTGAGGGCCGGGTAGGCAGGCGGCAATGGCCGCTCCGAGGGCGGGTTTCTCGGCAATGAATACGCGCATGATGATCTCCGGCAGATGGAGCGGCGGATTGCCGCCCCTTGCCGGTATGCGCGTGAGTGGAAACGCAGCCTCAGCGCCCGCGGCTATCGCCGCGCTTGCGCTTGATGCTGCCGGTACGGATTGGCGCTACCTCGCCGGCACCTTCCCTGCGCAGGCCATCGGTCACGGTGTCTGCCAGCTCAACCAGTGAGGAGAGGCCGCCAGTCAGATGGTCCGCGGCCATCTTGGTGACGAGTTCGCCTGCAGCGTCGGCGGCATTTTCGGTGTCGTTGTTCTTCGGCTGCGCCGCAGGCTGGTTCTCCTGGACAATGAACCGGTCAGGCTCGGAATCATCGGGTTTGCTTGCGCCGTTATCCTGGCGAACCGTAGTCGTCGGTACGGAGGCTGCAGCCTGCGCCGCTCGGTTCGCTGTACCTGGCTTCCAGCGCATCCGGCCTTCGAGTCGTGCGGCAGTCTTAGGCTGTAGGTTTACGGTCCAGGGTGCGGGCACTATTTGCGGTGCGGCCTCATACCACTTACTGAACTTCCATTTCACGCGGTAGACATCTCGTCCGCCTGTGACGATCACCGCTTCGATCCCGCCCGGCACGCGCCCGAGTTCTCCGAATTCATCCGGGCGCATCAGATACTCCTCATCGAGGTGCTCGCTGACGGTTACGTTCTTGGTGGATGTCCAGCTGCGCCCGCCAAGCGCGGCGTCGCCGGACGCGCTGCGCAGCTGGCGCATGACCTGGCGCTTGCCGACCACGCTCGCCGCCCATTCCTGGGTGTCAGGGCCGGCCGTTTGGCAGAGAATGACCGTTCTCGCCATGCCATCCAGATCCTTGGCGAAGTTTTCCCCATAAATCTCACGGATCTGTGAGATGTTTTGGAAGGTGAGCACGGGGCAAATGCCTTTTGATCGACCTACCGCTACGATGTGCCGGATGCCGTCCAAGCGACCCAGTTGCGGAAACTCGTCCAACACCAACCACGTGCGCCGGGTTCGGGTTTCCGGCATCTGGTCGATCGCTGCTAGCATGGAGCTGACGATGGCGTTGTGCATCACGCGCGCAAGGGACTCAAATCGTGTAGAGTTGCCCAGAATCATGATGCGCGGACCGCTGTTCGGCTCTCGCAGAATCCAGCGCCGCGCAGACCATTGGCGGTGGCCTTTCAGGTCACGGTCGGCCGCGCCCAGGCTGCGCACCAGCATGCCCACCTGTGCGGTGATGATGCTTAGATACGACATGGTGTTCTGATTGGGCTCGCCTTCGGGCAGCACCAGCGACGCATCGGCAACACCGGCGATGGCTCGTGCGCGAAATTCCGGGTAGGGCAGGGACAGTTCGCGGTACAGATCGGCCCATGTCCACCGGCCTGGCTTCGCGCGCGCAAGGCTGATGATGAGGCCGGCAAGAATGTTGGCGGCACCGTTCTGCCAACTGGGGTCGCCTTTGTCGGGCGGAGGTATCAGCCGGCTCGCAAACTCCTGGGCGTCTACCTCGCTCAGGATGTCCTCTGCCGCCGACCAGCGGACGCTGCGCGCATCCCACGGTTCAACCAGTCCTACGTCATACTTACCAATCAGCCCACGGTGAACCAAGGCTCCCAGGCGCTGCTTAAAATCGCCCTTGATGTCATGCAGCAGGATCCTTGCGTGCGGATCGGCCTTCAGAATCTCCTCCACCATGGTCTCGATGATCTGCGTTTTGCCGCCGCCAGGGGCGCCCCCGATCAGGACCAAGCGCGATTCGCGATCGCGGGAGATGGGAAGCTGCGGATGCAGCGCCGCGCCTTGGCCAAAGCCAAAGATTTTGATCTCTTTTGCGAACTCCGCCTGCGCCGCCCGCATGGCGTCACGGCCGCGCAGCAGGCGCCGGCCGCCTTCTTGTTGGCGGTCGCGCACCAGGCCGCCCAAGGAGCCGCCCGCCAGGGCGAGCAGCAGGGCGCCGCCGGCGGCGGCGACGGCAAGAATGCGATCGAGGTTGGGCGCGTGCTGCGCGAGCAGCTGTGCATAGGCCTCTGGATGAAAAAGCTCGGGCGCATGAGCCATGACCCAAGCGTGGAATAGGGCCTGTGGCGGCACATGCAGCACCCAATGCGCCTCGACCAAGAGGGCGAGCGCAGCGCCAATGAATCCACCGACCATGGCGCCGCCGAAGGCGGAGACCAGGGTCTGCCACCAATCGCGCCGATACTCAATCTTCTCTTGTGCGTTCCCGAACATGGACCTGCTCCTTTTGTTTGGCTACAGGTTCATGCACGGGGGCGGAAACGGAACGTGGGCGTTCCTGTTGCCGGGCAGATCGGGCAGCTTCGGCGGCGATCCGTTCGCGGTCCTGGACAAACGGGTTGGCGCCCTCGGCGCCGGCTAGTTCGGCCTGCCGCTTGAGGCCTCCGGCCGTTGCCGTCTTTGCCCACTCTCCAAGACGTTTCTGAAGCGCTTTCGTGTTGTCGGTGATCACCGTGAAGTTCTGGATGCCTCGTGTAGCTCCCACGTTAATGATTTGGGCGCTGACGCGATCGGTCACGGGGGCAACGAAAATCGCCGTCGTGTCGCCCTTGCCCTGGGCCTTGTGAACGGTCAGCGCCCAGCCGCGATCGAGCGCGTGCGTTTGATCCAGGTTCAGGCGCAGCTCGCTGTCGTCGGCCAGGTTCCTGACCACGACCTCACCGGCCTCGCGGTCCACGCCCGTGACTTCCAGTCGGGTGCCGTTGGCGATGCGCTTGCCATCATGATTGGCGATCTCCGTGTATACCAGCCGATCGCCAGGCGCCACGCTCATGGTCTCCAGCGTGTGCACGCCCTGCGCGCGCTCTTCACGCGGGCGCCATTCGCGCAGGGAGCCGTCCTCGGCCCGCAGTTGCACACGTTCGCGGTCCAAGGCCCCTTCGACGGTAAAGCGCACGACCTCACCGCGCTTGGCGCCAGGAAAATCCACCTGCATACCGGGCTTGTACGCGAGCGAGTTCGTTTTCTGCGCTCGGGTCATGTCGACCTTACGGTCTACGGTCATGACGGCGCTGGTCGAGATGTCGACCTCGCCCAGCTTGATGAGCTGCGAGCGTACCCGTTCGTTGATCCTCTCGCGTACCGCATTGGTCGGGCACATGAGCAGTGTGCGCGAGCGTTCCTCGCGTGCCATCGACATGAAGCGGTCCGCACCGCTCTCAGCCAGTGCTTTGCACTTCTGATTCCAGGTCAGTTTCGGGCGCCCTTCATCGTCCACCATCAGTTCGCCCTTTTTGTTCCTCCGGGGCTCGACCTCGATCTCCTGCGTAAATTGTTCGATGCGATCGGCGACATCGCCCAGACGCTCGTCGGCCAGTGCCTGGGTCAGTTCGAGAAGTTTGGGGTCACGCTGACGCACGACATCGCTGACGTTGGCGATGTCGCAGGCTTTGGCTTGCATCAGTCGCTCCAGCGGGCGGCCGGCTTCGACGGCTGGGATTTGGCGCTGGTCCCCGGTCAGGATGATCCTGGAGCCTGGATCCTGGGCCAGAATCTTCGCCTGCATCCTGTCCATATCGCGATCGCTGATCATGCCCGCCTCGTCGATGATGTAGATGCGCGGGATTGGGCGCGGCGCTTTGGTCGATGCGAGGAAGGACGCGACCGAGCGCGTCTGTTCTCGCTCCGGCCCTGTGGCCTCGCGCAGTTCTTCCTCGGCGCTGGACGTCGGAGCAAGGCCGACCACGTCGTAGCCTTGCTCGTGTGCGGCCTTCTCCACGAAGTTGCGCAAAATCGCCTTGGTTTTGCCGACGCCCGCCGCGCCGCGAATGATGAACGTCTGGTCTTGCGAGGTGAGAGCTAGGTTCAATGCCTCACGCTGCCCCGGCGTCAGCGGATATTCACTCTCGTTGTTGATCCGCTCGATGAACTCGGCGGCATTGCCTGCGCTCATCAGCGCGTCGGACCTGCCCCGGCCGTCACGCGCACGCTGGATGATCCTCGCCTCGCGTGCGAGGGCTGATTCGGTCGTGAATAGGCCTTCATGTCGGATGTACTCTCGGTTGGTGCCGATCTCGTCATCGACCCGTTCGAGGGTCGTATGGCCCATGCCGGCCCGCAGCGCCTCCAGGCGCAGGGCACCGACACGGTTGACCGTGTCGCGCTCGCCCAGGTGGTCGGCGGAGTATTGCACCGCCTCGGCGGTACGGTCCTCGATGTCGATGGGTCCACGCGCCTCGGCGTCGCGCCGCATCTGATCCATGTTCAAACCCATTTCGCGAAGCTCGCGTCGCCATTCCCAGTGCTGTTCATCGCGCCCGATTTGGCGCTTGTCCTCGCGCGTCGAGAGGTTGGCCGTGTCGCGCTGCCCGCTGGTCGAATTCTCGCGGGTCAGGCCGCGCTCTTGCAGCGCCTTGTCAATCTGCCCTTTGCGGGGGCTCATATGTTCGATCTGCGCGCGGCTCATGCCGACGATCTCGAAGCCATCCGCGGTGGCACGGATTTCGTAGCCCAGCTCCTGCACGCGTTGCGCCAGCCACGCCTTGCCGGCGAAGTCGAGCAACTTGATGCCTTCTCGTCCCCACTCCTGATGCAGTGCCGTCATCTTTCCATCCGCGCGGCGTGTTGCGTTAAGCAGATAAAAATGCGTGTGCCAGTCGGGGGTCACCCGGCCGTTTACGGGGCGCGCGTCCTCATGCTGGAACGCGGCCACGATCAGATTTCCGGAGTGTTCGACGTCAGCCCCGCCTTTGCCGTTTCGAGCGTGTGCGACTTCCTGCTCCATCAGGCCGACCATGTAGGTCTGGGCTTCACGCCAAAGTGCTTGGAGGCGTGGGTCGTGAACGGCGTGACAACTGAAACTTTTCGGCGGGCTCCAGGTGACGTCCGATCCGGCCCTGCGCTTGCCGTTTCCCCCTTTGCGGTTCGACAGGTCACTGCCATCAGGGAACCGGCCCTGCAGCATCTCCATGAAGCGCTCGCGTTCCACCTCGCCATGTAGATCCATGGCGGCAGCGCCGCGCCCCAGCCATTGCGAGGGCGCTTCGCCTCTCAGGTAATAGCCGGTTTTGGCGGCGGCGCTGGCCTTTTCGTTGAACAGATAGCCGGCGATGCCGCTGGCGCCAGCGCCTGCATTGGTTGTTGACAGTGTTTGATGTTGCGGGGGACTCATCATGTTCGTTTCCGCTCCTGTGCATGGGTACTGAGGGCATCAGCCCTCAACGTCATGCACCCGGACGGAAACGGGGGCGCCAGATCAGGAGTACACCATGGCCGTACAAGACGAGATTCGGGAGCAGGAGCGCGAGCGTTGGGAGCGGAGTTGGCGCGAGGAATACGTGCGCACGCATTTGGGCGGTTTCGCCATGCCGGGTAGCGTGGAATGGACGCGCAGGCAGAACATGCGGGCGGGAAATTATGCGTTTCTTGAGCCGGGCGACGCGGCACGCCTGGCCGGGTACATGGCCGATCGCTGGGAACACGTGGAGCAGCTGGCTCACGAGCGGCGTATGACCCCGCGCCAGATTCAGGCGGAGCAGGCCCGCGGGCCTGCCATGAATGCTGTCCAGAGGTTTCGCGAACGACAGCAGGAGCAAAAGCAAGAACAGGCCGCGCAGCAGCCGGAAACCCAAACCCAGGAGCAGAAACCGGTTGCGGTTGAGCAGACTGCACGGCAGCACCAACCTGAGACCAAGGAACAGGCCCAACAGGTCCGCGAGGAGGCAGCGCGGCCTGCTGAACCTCATGAAACCGCCAGAAAGGATCCAGCGCACGAACATGAGATCGACGAGCTGGACATGACCCATCCGGACTCTCCCCATAACCCGGAGAATTACCGGGCACCGCAGAGCAAGGTGGTCGAGCATCGGCTGGAGATGGGCCGCCGGGGCGAGCGACGGCAAGAGCGCATTGAGCAGATCCGCAGCGCGCCCGGACGGATGGTGGAGGCCGTTCGGGAACGATTGACCCATGTTCGCAGTTCCACGACCAGAATGATGGAGGCCTCACGTGAGCGCCTGGGGCAGGTCGGGCAGAGGCTGGGCATCAACCGTCCGGAACCGGCAGCCGCAGAGATCGTTCGCCATCAGTGTGATGGCATGGAGCAGCGTTGGCGCGCTGAATATGCGCAGCGTACGGCACCGGTAGCGCATGGCGTCGTAGACCGCTTGCGCCAGCTTGCGCCGGGCGCGATTCGTCATGAAATGCAGCGGCGTCAGGCGGTCATGCGCGGCGATCTGTCGGGGCTGGGTCGGCAGGATCGCGAAGGCCTGCAGAGTTTTCTGCGTCAGAAGTGGGGCGGCATGGAAGCGCTTGCGCGCGACCAGAAGCAAATTTACCGGCAGATGGCGGAGCAGGGACGTTCTGTCGCAGCAGGCAGCGCCGACCGGGAGAAGCACTGGGCCGGCATGGAGAAACAGGCACAGCAGAGGCAGGAGCAGTTCCGGGCTCCGCCCGAGGTCGAGAAGCCGCCGCCGGCACACAAGCAGGAGCCGAAACGGACTGAACAGCCGGAGAGGGAGCAGAAGCAACAACCTGCTACTCCTCAACGAGATCAGCAAAAGACAGTTCAGCTCGGGGCAAAACGTGAAGAAAAGGCGCAGGCCCGCGAGGCGGCGCGCGCCAGCCGTGTCGAGCGGGAGACGCAGGAAAAAGAACGCGCGCGAGATCAACAGCCCGAGCGCGCGCACGAACGTAGCCGCTAACAGGGAGGTTTGCCATGATGGGTTTGCTCAGAGCGCTCAAGAATTTCAGGAAGCTCGGACGTGGTGGCGGAGGCGCTGGGGCGCTGGGGAAAATTGCAGCGGCGCGGATAGAAAACAGCACCTCGCTGATGGACCGCCCGACGAAAAACAATCCCAATCGGACGGTTGGGGAGGCCTTAAACGCCATGTCGATCGGGCAGACAAAGCATGTCCAGGGCGAGATCGAGAAAAGCGAGGCGGAGGGGCGGCGCATTGCCGCTAAACGCTTGCGGCGACGGCGTGCCTTGGAACAAGGAAAGTTGCCCGAGCAGATGGAACGCGAACGGTGATCCCTGAAGGAAAATGTTTAACGTGAAACACATGGCCCCGCTTCCGCGGGGCCATACTTTTGGAGCTCAGCTTGCAGTTGGTGGGACGGGTTTCGGCCTTGGGCGCGGCGGCACCCGCTGGAAGCCCTCGGCAATCACTGGCAGATCCAGGTACTCCAGTTGCACCCGCAGAACACCATCCTGCCCAGGGGTCCGCAGATAGCCGGTCAAATCTGGTAGCTTCTGGATCTCGGCCGGCAGAACGGCACGTTCCGTGGCGATCTGCTCTTGCTCTGACCGAGTGCTGGAAGCCTGCATGCCGCTTCCCTGCTGGTTGGTCGAACTAGTGATGCGGCGGATGTGCTGGTCGCCAATATCCTTACTCGTCCACTCCGAAGTATCCGGATCGCTCGCGCGCATGAGAAGTCTCGTTGCCAGCTGACCGAGAATCGCGCCCGCACGATCCCGGCCATAGGTCGCATCCAAGTCACCTTTAGCTTGAAACCCGAGAACGGGGACAACTCCATATTTGCGCATCAGCTTGGTCAGCGGATTGACCGCGGGGAGGCGCTGCAGGGTGGGCAGCTCGTCGAGGTAAACCCACAGTCGGCGCTTGCTATCCGGGCTCAACGTCATCATTTTGCGGATGACCATATCCATGGCTGCGCTCAGGAGCGGGCGCAACGCCTGGAGTGCATCGCCGGGCGCTGGCAAGAACAGCCACGAATCGTCCTCGCTGTGCAGCCATTCGCGGATGCTGAATGAGGCGCCCAGTTCCGGCCTGGCGGGGTGCAGCAGGCTCAGCGAGCGGACGAAAACCGCCGCACTGTTGCGAATCTCGCCCAAGCTCTTTTCTGAGCCGCCCACCATGCCGCCCAGACCCTCGGCCGTGATGACATCCATCAAGTCACCAATCTCACCGGCCATGATCATGGCAACCGCCTCGTCGACGGAGCCGAAATGAGTCAGGGCAGCGGTGAACATGGCCCTAGCGCCTTCTTCGAAAAAGGCGTTTTTGCTGCCCGGTTCGGAGGGAATAAGACCCGCAGCGAATTCCTCGATCTCGTGTTCGCCCTCAAAATCTCGCATCGGATCCCAGCGCGCGTCGCGAGCATCCAGAGGGCACAGGATGTGATCGACCCCCTCGCGATAAAACCGCTCCACGTATTCACCAGTCGGGTCGTAGACCACGGCCCGCTCACCACGGGCGCGAGCCGTGCGCATCAGGTGCCGGAATTCGGTTGATTTGCCCGAGCCAGTCGAGCCCTGCAGCAGAAAGCCCTGAGGTTCGTCGTCGCGTTGAATCGGGACGCCCCCAATCTGAGTGATGTCGTCGGTGAGCGTCCGGCCGGAGCTGCTGCGCACGGCCGTGCCGCGCAGGAGCACGTCGCCATCTCGACCGGTGGCCGTGCCGCCGCCTTTAAGACCATTGAAGATTCCGTCTCCCAGGCCGACCAGATGCCGCCATGTGACGATGGAGCCGATCAACGCCGCAGCTGCGCCAACGCCCCCGAGGATAATGCCCCAGCTATTGATGTAATAGCCGAGCACATCGATGACGCTGAAACTCTGCCAGTTGCAGCGATTTGTGTACGGGGAGTGCAGGCAGGCGTTGACCAAATGATCCCACCCAACGCCGCGCATGTACCAGGCGCCAGCCACGGCGAGCACAGCCCACAGCCATCCGAGTTGCAGTCTGATCGACCTTGCTTCGCTCATGGCTGCTTCATGCTGACCGCCGGCCGCGGCTTCCCGGAATGGCGCGAACTTGCTTCTGGAGAACACTGTCCATGCGGCCCAGCCAGGCAGTGCGCCAATAAGCGCCCAACCGCCGCTTGCCAGGGAGAGTAGGGCAGCGCTGATCCAGATCAGGCCGATTTGTTTCTCTGCCGCAGACCACGCGGGCTTCATTGCAGCGCGCAGCTGCAGCAACTCAACTTCTCCGAATTTCATGGGAACCTCACACATCAGAGGCAGGCGGGATGCCGGCCCTCAGGCCTATGCGCGAGGCCGGAAACGGAACGGAGGAGGGGACGCTCGGGCTGCTGATCACGCGCGCTGCAAAACTACAAAATGACCATGTGATTTCAGGCAAACGTCAGAAACAGACGCCAGGGGCGTGAAGCTGACCCTAGTCAGCACGACAGGTGCGTCTGTGTAACCTTTCTCGAACAACGAGAGAGAAAGGATAGTCACCAACGGTGACGTCAAACCCACATCATTCTCAGACTACGAACAACTAAAACACACAAAATCGTAGGAAAGACGGCCTATCAACGACCGCAGAATGGATGAACTTGTCCGCAACCAGGGACATCGTGTCCTATAACCGTCCGAAATACGTCCGTTATGGCGTGTCATTTCGTCCGACTTTATGCTATCGTGTCCGAAATTGTGACGGATTGTCCGGAGTAGGTGCCATGGCACGCAAACCACGAATCACCGATGGCCCCGATCTGGCCGCGCTCGCGCAGCAGCCCGGCGGCGGCACGCGCGGTCTGGTCGCCGCCCACCGCGAGCTGATCGAGCAGGCCCGCCAGATGGGGCATGGCTGGGAGGCCGTCGCGGCCGCACTGTCGAGAACCTGTGGTCAGCCGTTCAGCGGCGAGCAGGTGCGTAAGGCCTATTCACGTCAGGTTGGGGCGGGGAAGAGGAAGCGGCAGCAGCAGGGTGCTGCGCCCCCGGCTCGTCAACCTGTCACCGCCAAGCCGACGACTGCGGGAGCTTCGGCCTCGGGCGCTACCCCGCGCTTCGAGGGCTTCCTTGAAGATGGCGTCGACGGCTAAAAGGACGCCATACATGAATCTGAATAGCACTATTATGGCGGATTCTGTCTAGCCAACTGTTGAGCGCGAGGATTAGTCATATGAAGCTGGAGGAGATTGCTGGGCAGAAAGAATGGTCCACCGGAAATCTGGAGGATTTAGCCAGCTCACTCGAACTTGACTTCATTAGTGGCGTCGTGATCGGAGAAACAACGCGTGGAATACGTAGAACTGCGCTTGAGCACAAAGTAGGCGTGCTAGGGAAACTTAAATTCGAAGTCTTCTCAAATGAGCACCCACCCCCTCATTTCCGCGTGTCCTATAATGGAGAATCAGCCAACTACTCAATAAAGGATTGTTCGAAACTGAGTGGTGATCTGAACTTCTATCAGAAGAACATTCGGCTCTGGCATAGAGAAAACAAGCAGAAAATCATCGACAAATGGAACAGCACGCGCCCGAGCGATTGTCCTGTGGGGCTGTATGTTGAGTAACTCGCAGAATGCACCCAACTAGCGCTGCCACCCGACGTCCTTGCCGCCGTTTCGCGCAGTCAAGGCCGGAGGCGAAGCTGGGCGTTGGGCGGCATTTGAAACAACGTGATAACCGGATAGGAGATCTTTGTGAGCGCATCACAATTTGAAGACGATCTTGAAGTAGAGGCGGACGGGACAGAAGAAGATGAAGTAGCCGTCGCCTATGACATAGCCAGCTACCCATCAGATTTCACACTTAGCGGTATTTCTGAGATGTGGGCTAATGGTGACATTGTAATCCCCGATTTTCAGCGGGAATTCGTTTGGTCCATAAAACAAGCATCTCTACTTATAGACTCTTTCCTAACTGGTTTGCCAGTTCCGCCAGTATTCTTCTATGTTGACGATGACAATAAGAATCTCGTCATTGATGGCCAGCAAAGAATTTTGAGCGTTGTTTTCTTTATGGATGGCTATTTTGGGCGCGAGAGCACACAAGGGAAACGTCAGGTCTTTCGCCTGTCTGGGCTGCACCCGAAACACCCATACCTAAATGACCGGTTTGAGGACATTGAAGAAAAGGATCAACGAAAACTTAAGCAGGCTGTCCTCAGGGCGGTCAACATTCGCCAGCTTAATCCAAGTGGTGAGAGCACAAGTGCATACCATATCTTCGAACGTCTCAATACTGGAGGCACGCCGCTCAAGCCGCAGGAAATTCGTAACTGCGTTTTTAGGGGTGATTTTAATAAGCGTCTTAAAGAAGCCAACCAAGACGTAAACTGGAGAAAGATTATCGGTAAGCCATATCTTGACAAGCACCAAAAGGATGTCGAGTTGTTGTTGAGGGTCTTCGCGTTAGTGGGTGCTTGGCAAACTTATGAAAAACCGATGAAGGAATTCCTCAATGTTGCCATGAAGAAGCACAACGCTGGCGACACGAAAAAAGTTTCTAACTTCTTTGAGGTGTTTCCGAAAGTAACTAAAAATGTCGTAGATCAGATAGGGGAGCGCCCATTTCATCTGCGCGGGCCTATCAATGTGTCCGCATTAGACGCCGTCATGGCAGTTCTCATTCAGAATCACGAACGGCTGCCGAGGAGTGAACTAAGTGAGCGATTTACAGCACTGCTAGATGATGGCTCATTCGATGAGTACACGCGAATAAACACCACGGATACGAAGACGGTCCGTGATCGATGCAAGCTAGTCAAAGAATACCTAGTAGGGTAGACCTACATGGCTTACCAGGACCACTTCTCGCATGCGGATGACGTTATAACGTCACTTCAGGCCTATGTGCCAACGATTACTGATCCGCTCATGCAAATCAAGTTCATCGGGTTTGTAGCAGTTTCTGCCGTGACCGTATATGAACAAGCCATTAAATCTATCTTTATCGAATTTGGCGAGGCAAAAAACAAAGTATTCGGGAAATATGTCGAATCACACTTTGAAAGAATCAATGGCCGAATCAAGTACCAGATAATTAAAGACGAGTATGTTCCTCAGTTTGGTGACAAGTACAAAAAACGATTTAAGCGAAATATGGAGAGGCGCTCTAAGGTGTTTCTTGCTACCCAGGGCCGTGATGTGCGTTCATCGTACGGAAACATCATCATCTGGCGGAATGACTTTGCTCATGAAGGCCGAATTAATACCACCGCAACCTTTGCGGAGGTTGTGACAGCATACGAAGATGGAAAGGAGATCATACATTGTCTTGCGGAGACGATGCGCCGGTAGAGGTGCCGCCCAACGTAGGTGTCGAACGGCCGCTGGTAGGTCTGGAACCGACAACGCATCACCGATACGAGACTGGCAGCAGTGGGTCGACTGCTGCCTAAAGCCGTGCTCTCACCGGTGAATCTGTATGCATAGGGTCTCCGAGCAATCACCGCTCCAGCGGTAGATGCCGCCGCTCAGGCCAAGCACGGGGCCACGTGGCGTGCGCTCTACGACCTGAACGCGATCCCCGGGAGAGAGCAAATATCCGCTCTCCCAGGCTACACCCAGTCCGGCAGTGAGTCCTGCCAGGAACACAGCCGGAGCAATCAGCCATGTAAGGGCACGGCGGCCCGCTGCCTGCGAGCGCACCTCGGCTCTGGCGGCTTCGACGGCAGCACTACGCCAGTCTTCGACAACCTCCTTCCGCTTTGTCTTGATGTCGTTGATCAGGGCCGCTCGGCTGCGGCCGATTTCTGCGGCGATCTCGCGCCCCAGGGCGGCGGCCGGGTCACCGGCACGTTGGACAGCGTGCGCAACGATCTGCTCGATCTGCCGCGCGAGGTCATCGCCGGCGGCCCGGGCGCCTTCGCGCATCCGCTCGGGAATATCAGTCAGCTTCTCGGCGACGGCTTCACCCGCCGCCGCTGCGCGTTCGGCGGTCTCAGCGGCTGTAAGCTCCGCCGCAGTGGTTGCAGCGATAACCTCAATTGCCATAGAGAACGCCGCCCAGAGTGGGTCATCTGCCGGGATCTGCTGCTCGTGGGCCAGTCGACGGAGTTTGCGTTCGATTTCCTGGCCTTCATCACCGGCGGCGATGGAGGCCGCCTGGATGGCGGCCTCCATGCGCTCCACAGGTTCCGCTGCCACGGAACCGGCGGGCTCACCAGGGGTGAAGTCTGGCCGACCTTCGGTCATGTCAGCCATCGCTTTCCTCCTCGCCGACGAGTTCGGCGGCGGCGGCCAAGGCTCCCTTGCGATGCAGCCATTCTTTGACGACCTGGCGAATCACGATGCTTTGGCCGCCGTCGGGAGAGGTCAGGTCGCTAAGGCGGCCATTCGTCGCTCGCATGATTTCAGATGCCCGCTCCGTGAGCTCGGGTAGTTCGACCTCCAGTCCGCCGCCCTTCAACCACTTAGTGCGAGCTGCGTGACGCTTCCAGGTGCGGCCGCCGCCAAAGCGTCCATTGAGCACGGCGACACGCCGGTCAGCCAAGCGGCAAAGTTCCGATTCTGCGGATTTGGCGGCCCCGATTTCGTCGTCGCCCAACATCCATCCGACATGCACATGGAAGCCCATCATGTGCGCGGTTTCGATGAACAGCTCCGCCACGGCATCCAGGGTTTCGGAGGCACTAGCCGGTGTGTTGATCACGACGTGGCCGGCGTCCTCGCCGATCCGGTCGAGGTTTTCGAATAGCGCGATTACAGCCTCCTCGCGCTTGTCAGGGCGGGCGAGGGAGGCCATGGATCCCTGAACGCCGGCCACGCCAGCATGTCGGGCGGCGACGTCGCTGATCGTTTTGTCGCCTTCCACGACGACGACTTTGCCGTCGCGATCGAGAAGATAATCGACACACAGGTTCGCCATCGTGGATTTGCCGACGCCGCCTTTATCGCCATGGACGATGATCATTTTGCGGTTCATGTTATTGCTCCTTGAATTCGGTCGATGAAGGCGACGGGATTGCCGCCCTCACGCATATGCGCTGGGCCGGAAACGCGCGCTTAGTGGAGTAGAAGTTCGAGCAAACGCTGGCCAGAAATGATCTGGACGCCCGGCGGTGGCAGTCGGCCTTTCGGTGTGCGCCCCGTGTGCACGAAAATTCCACGCTCCAAGCCCACGCGCCTCAGGTCATGGGGAAACTCAGTAACGTGTCGCCAGCTGATGTTCTTTCCATAGCGCTTGCACTGGATTCCGTGCCAAACGCCTCTGATCATTACTCGCCCATCAAGTCCACCGTCGCCCGTGTATCTGAGATTTCTCAGCACGCGGTGGCCTTGTCGCTCGAAGGCATCTAGCGTCATTTCTTCGAAGGCAAGTGGGTCGACTTTTCGCAGGTAGGCCAGGCGGCGGGCATTGGCGCCCGCGCCGTCGATTTGACGCAGGCGCGCGTATACGCGCAGCGCCTGGCGGCGCCTTCGCCGGTGGCCGCGCTTTCGATTTGCACGGTGGTTGTTCCACCAGATGCGCAGGCGGAGGAGGAGAGATACGCGCACGGTGGTGGTCATAGCTGCGCCACCTGCGGATCGTCGGACTTGTTGCAGGAAAACACCCGACGCCAACGAGCCGCATGCTGCTCAGCATCCTCGCGTGAGGGGAGACAAAGAAGCGTTACGACCCTACCGCACATCAGGCATGCGGCCCTGACCAACCATGTGCCGCCAACCGCCTCAACAACGTAAATATCAATCTGATCGTGCATTTTTGGCTCCTACATCCCGGCCCGGTGATCCGGGCCGGGGTAGTGATTGAGGAGTGTCAGCCGAGAGGCAGCACGCGCACGTGATTGCCGCTGCCCTTGATTACCTGGACGTGCTGGTCGACGTGCAGGCGGGGTTTCTGGTAGGTCTGCGCGACGGCTACCATAGATCCGTCCGCCAGGCGGACGGTGACCTCGACCCCCTTCTGGTCGGTCAGCGCGTTGCCGGCGGCGTGTCCTGCGATAGCGCCGCCGACCGCGCCGACGATCGCGCCCAGCGCTCGCGTGACGGTGGAGTCGCCAAGAGTCGAACCGGCGAGCCCGCCGGCTCCGGCGCCGGCCACACCGCCGACGTTCGACGGGGAAAGCTCTACGGGCTGGAGGCCAACGATGACGCCGGGTAGAACCTGCTGTGCGGTTAAGCCAGTAGTGGCGACGGTTGGCGACATATTCGGTGCGCAGCCGCCGAGCAGGGCCAAGGCCAGGCCGGCGGCGGGGATAAAAAGAAGCTCTTTCATGATTCGGATCTCCGGGTGGGGCTGGATTGCCCTCATGGGGATGCACCGCGGCGGAAACCGCCGCGGCGCATGGAGGGTCAGAACGAGTAGGAAATGCCAGCCTTGACGGTGGTCACGCGGGATGAACCCGGGGGGATGTTTGTGACGAAACCCGCGTCGGCTCGGAGACCATGGACCACGGGCACCGGCAGGCTGGCGTACGCCGCCAGACCATCGGCATACGAAGTCCAGGGGTGGCGCGGGTCAGGGGAGGGGAACGAGACGTCGGCAAGCTGCGCCTCCGTGGCGCCCACGGCAAAACCATGCGTGTAGCTCACGCCGGCTTCCAGCCCGCCGTGACCCTGGTAACGAACCGCCAAGCTTTCCCCGCTCAGCCTCATGCCCGGGACGTTGCCCGCCGAGTGCACACCCTCGATCGTCAGGCCGCCGCCCTGAATCGGCGTGTAGAGGGCCAGTGACGTATCGGTGGGCGCGCTGAGCTGGCCGCCGCCCGACGGCAGGCGCTCGGCCCACGGCTGGATGCCGACTCCCAGAGTCACAACCTGACCCGAGACCAGGGCGCGGCTCGCGGCCAGGCTGCCACCCAGACGCCCATAGGTCGTCGAGGTGTTTCCGGGGGCATAGCCACCCTGGGTGGGCAGGCTGATCTGCTGGAGGCTGGCGGCAATGCTGGAGGCGAGCGCCCAGCTACCCCGGCGCAGGGTGGGGAGCTGATAGGTGCTCGTAACACGCGTGGAGGTGCGGTAGTTGCCGGGGGAGAGCGTGTCGTGGCCGGTTCGCTCAGCGAAACCCATCGTGAGGCGATCGATGTGCAGCCCCATGGAAACACCATTGATGGCGACTCCATGGGCCGTTTCGCGGCTGGCGGAGGTGGTGAGAGTCGCGGCGTGCGCCTGGGCGGCGGCACCGGCGAAGGCCAGCATCAGACTGGCAATTAGGTGAGTGCGTTTCATGTCATACCTCTGTTGGTGCGGGCCGCTCGGGATGAGTGGCCTCAGGGGTATGCACGGGGGCGGAAACGAAAATTTTTACGGGGATACGAGAAGCGTTAGATGCTGATGTGATCGTCCGAAAATGATTAGGCAGGCACATTGCTGCAGGCCTCCCTAGCATTCAGCTTTGACATGATTTGCTGGGCAAAACTGTCGGCAGTGCGCAACGGGGAACTACTTGGCATCAAAAGACGCTTAAATTCCTCGTCAGAGACGAGGCCCTTCAGCTCTTCTTGCTCGCGCTGCGCGTCAGGGAAGTCACGCAGGTAGTTCACCAGAAAAGTGACTCTCAGGCGTCGTGCTCGCTCCCGCGATCTCTCCTCCTCTGCGGCACGCTCTACGGCAAGCTCACTTTGCGATTTCCAATTTGACGGGATGTCCAGAGCGCCCTCTCGCGCCCGCTTGATCATCCCTCGGATGTAGCGTGCCGGATCGTCGATGTCGCCGCGTTTCTTCTGCCGATCTGCGACGTAGTGCTCGATGTATTCCCGCTCCCGTGCGGCGACCCCTGACCAACAGTTGTCAGAATCGGAACTGTTTGTGTCTGTTGTATTTGTATATTTATAAATACTACTTACAGTCTTTTGTTCCGTGTCCCGTTTTTGGGACTGTTTGGCGTTGGAACAGTCCCGGTTTTGGGACTCTTTAGAGGCAAGGGACCCAATATTGGGACTGTTGGAACGGTCCCGTTTTTGGGACTGTTCGCCTACCAAAGCCGCCAACCGCCAAACTACTACCTGGCGTGTATCCCCGACTCGGCAGCCGGTGTCGGAGATCCAACCGGCATCGCGAAGGGCATGAAGCGAGGAAAGGACCGTTTTGCGGTTGAGTTCGGTGATTTCCGAAATCCGTGCGACCGACGGCCAGACCTCTGGGGTTGGGTCATCAGCGTTGGCGGCGTGCAGCGCCAACGCCATAAAGACCGCCTTCGTGGAGCTCGATCCGGTTTTCTGTTTGAGAGCCCAGTTGAGGAGATTCATGTCAGGCATGGAGCACCTCCTCACCCAGCAGGCTGAGCTGACCGTCAAGCACGGGGCGGCTGAGGGCATGGCGACGGTCAGAGCGTGCGCGCAGCACGGCCGCCGCGGCACGCAGGCCGCCGCGCTGACTGGCGCGGACGGCCAGTTCGGCGTCCCCCAGCATTTGGCGCAGACGACGATCGTCCACCCCCAGGGCCGCCAAAATCTCCTCTCTGTCCGCGCCTGCCCATACCATGCGCAGCGCGCGGGCCGTTTGCCGGGGGAGCATGGCGGCCGCCGCGCCCAAGGCCGCGTCGAGCTCGGCTGAGGATGCCTGGGGGGGCTGAGGAGCGGTGTCCCACTCAGCCCAGATTTGGTGCGCGGCGACTCCGTCGTCACCAGCCTCAGTTGCTGGCGACCAACCCCGCATCTGGGCATGGCCGTATGCCGCGCCCGCCGCGCCACGCTGGGCGGCGCGGCCGCGGCTGATCAGGTGGTTGAGGCGGGCCGCGACGGCATGCGGCTGGCCCTGGCATTCCAGGACGGTCACGGCCCAGATCTGGCGTGCCTCATCCACGTCGTCGGCCACATACTGGCGCAGGAGCGGGACGAGGATTTTTTTGAGGCAGCGCGGACCGACGTAAAAAAACTCGTCGGGCATGCATTGGGGGTCGAGGCGAGCGCTCATTTCGCACCCCCTGCCTGACGGTTGTCGGACAGGCGCGGGCGACCGCGGCCACGCTTCTTAACAGATGCGGGCGCAGGCGCAGGGGATGCGTCCTCTAGCGCTAGTCCGTGCTCCATTTCGTACGCGACACAGCGGAGCTCAAGCCAGTGTTCAACGTCCTGAGGGCGCCACTTCGGATATTTGAGAATTCTGCAGCTTGGAGCTGGAATCGCTTCCGGGAAGCGCTTCGCAGAGAGGAGGTGATAAACCCGATCCGCGGAGATGCCGAGAAAATAAGCTAGATCTTGAACCGACCATAGACGGTCGTCGGGGAGGGGGAGAGATGCTGAGTGGGGGAGGGAGTGGGGTGGAGCTGAAGGGTCGGAGTCTGGGTCGCCTGATCCGTCTCCGTCTGAGTCACTGCCTTTCGACGAAGCGCGCGAGCTGCTGCCACCGTGCGCTTGAGGGCTACGCCTAGAGCGCGAACGCTTGGCAGCGCGAGAAGACGAAGCCGGAGCGGCTACAACTACCGCACGATTCCTGCGCGCACTTGCACGGCACGCCCGAGATTCTGCCTGTTCGAGCATCTTGTGCCAGTGCGCTTCGAGCGGATCCCAGTCAGCGATCTGCTCGTCTGCCCTAAGTGGGCGTGGGTTAAGTGCCATCGTCATGCCTCCTATGTTAGTGAGACGACAGAGCAATTATTCCACGGCAGGCAGAGACAGGCAAGAACAAAATACACGTAACATGCTGATTAATATATTGTTTGTTAAGGTACCCAATAAAACACACTACAAGCCACCTTGGACCAAAATTGGACCAAAGGCAGAAACAGACGAGAACAGACAGGAACAGAAACTGGACCAAATTTGGACCAAACGGGACCACGAAACGCCCAGAACGGGCACAAAAAAAGGCCGACTCAAAAGAGTCGGCCTTTATGTAAGCTACTGATTTTAGCTAGGAAATTTGGTGGAGCGGAGGAGGATCGAACTCCCGACCTTCGCATTGCGAACGCGACGCTCTCCCAGCTGAGCTACCGCCCCATCGAAGACGCGCATTGTAGCGATCTTTTAGACGACTGACCAGCCCTTTTGCACATCATGCGTGTTCCAGGATAAGCACCCCAAGGGGAGGCAGCGACAGACTCAGCGAGAACTCCCGCCCCATCCAAGGGGTGGGCTCGGCCAGAACTACGGGAGAGTTGCCTAGATTGCTGCCGCCGTAGTATTCGGAGTCGGAGTTGATGATTTCCCGGTAGACGCCGCCGGCCGGCACGCCGACCCGGTAGTTCGTGCGCGGCACGGGCGTGAAGTTGCACAACACGATCAATTCGCGTTCGCCGCCACGGCGTACGAAGCTCAGCACCGATTGTGGCGCGTCGTGACAGTCGATCCAGTCAAAGCCCTGCCACTCGAAATCGTGGGTATGCAGGGCAGGGTGTTCGCGATACAGGCGATTGAGATCTCGCACCAGGGTGCGCATTCCTTCGTGCAGCGGAAACTGGCGCACGTACCAGTCGAGCTGACTGTCGAAATTCCATTCGTCGCCCTGGCCGAATTCGCAGCCCATGAACAGCAATTTCTTGCCCGGGTAGGCATACATGAACGCGTAGAGCAGACGCAGATTGGCAAAGCGCTGCCACTCGTCGCCCGGCATGCGGTAGAGCAGGGAGCGTTTGCCGTGCACCACTTCGTCGTGGGAGAAGGGCAGCACGAAGTTCTCGGTGAAGGCGTAGAGCAGGCCGAAGGTGAGCTGGTCGTGGTGGTACTGGCGATGCACGGGATCCTGTTTGAAGTACTCCAGAATGTCGTGCATCCAGCCCATGTTCCACTTCATCGCAAAGCCAAGGCCGCCGAGTTCGGTCGGTCGGGTGACCTGCGGCCAAGCTGTTGATTCCTCTGCGATGATCAGGGTCCCGGGGTGATGGCCCTGGACGGTGACGTTCAGTTCACGCAGGAAATCGATCGCCTCGAGGTTCTCGCGCCCGCCGAACTTGTTCGGCAGCCAGTCGCCGTCCTCGCGCGAATAATCGAGATAGAGCATGGAGGCCACGGCGTCGACGCGCAGGCCGTCGATATGGAACTCCTCGACCCAGAACATGGCGCTGGAGACCAGGAAGTTGCGTACCTCGTTGCGCCCGTAGTTGAAGATCAGCGTTCCCCAGTCGCGGTGTTCACCAAGGCGCGGGTCCTCGTGCTCGAACAGCGCGGTACCGTCGTAACGCGCCAGGGCGAAGTCGTCGCGCGGGAAATGTCCGGGCACCCAGTCCAGCAGCACGCCGATGCCGGCTTGGTGCAGACGGTCGACCAGATAGCGAAAATCGTCTGGCGTGCCGAAGCGGCTGGTGGGGGCGTAGTAACCGGTGGTCTGGTAACCCCAGGATGCGTCCAGGGGGTGCTCGGTCACCGGCAGTAGTTCGATGTGCGTAAAGCCGGTGTCGGCGAGGTAATCGACGAGCCGGTCGGCTAGTGTGCGATAATTGAGAAATTCGCCGTGTTCGTCGCGTTGCCATGAGCCGAGGTGAATTTCGTAGACCGACATCGGTGCGTGCTGCCAATCCCAACCGGCCCGGTGCGTCAGCCAGTCGCCGTCGTTCCAGGCGTAGGTGCTTTCTCCGGTAGTAATGCAGGCCGTTTGGGGGCGCCGTTCGAACTGTCGGGCATAGGGATCGATCTTGACCATCACCGCGCCCGTGTCGCGGTTGCGCAGTTCGAACTTGTACAGAACGCCGGCTCCGATTTCGGGGATGAACAGTTCCCAGATACCGCTGCCGCCGCGTACCTGCATAGGATGGCAGCGGCCGTCCCAGCGGTTGAATTCTCCGACCACGCTGACCCGCTCGGCGCCGGGGGCCCATACCGCGAACAGCGTTCCAGCAATACCGTCCGCATTGTGGGCATGTGCGCCGAGTACGCGGTAGGCGTGCCAATGCTTGCCGGAGTTGATCAGGTGGATGTCGAAGTCGCTGAGCTGCGGCGCGAAATTGTAGGGGTCAATCGCTGAATGGCGGGCGCCGCCGGCATCGGTCCAATCGATGCGGTAGTGTTCGGGGAGATCTTCCCGCGGGCCGCGCCACTCGAACAGGCCAGGGGCGTTGGCGACGGGTTCCAGCGTCATCTCTTCGACAGAAGCAGCGGCCGCATGCGGAAGGAATGCGCGTACTGTGACACTGGCTTCGTCGAGCGGATGCTTTCCCAGGACGCCGGATGGCGCATGATGGCGGGCCAGCAATATGCGTTGAATATTGTCGGGAACAGCCGGTTGAGTCGCATCCGCCATCTCAGGAACCTCTGGCAGTTGGGAAATGGGCTTGAACAAGGATTGTGCCAAGGCGCGCGTTTCCAGTAGTCTAGAAAACGCAGAGCAAGTCTAACATGGCTTCTTCGCCGGACTCGGACGATGGAGTCATTTCCTTCCAACGCATGAAACTCAGGTGACTGCATGAAGCATCAGTCGCAGCGTTTCGTTAGTCGGCTCACACGCGACACCCTGGCTCTGATTCTCGCGGGCGGGCGCGGCTCCAGACTGCGGGATCTCACCAACTGGCGGGCAAAGCCGGCCGTGCCCTTCGGCGGCAAGTTCCGCATCATCGACTTCCCTTTGTCGAACTGCATCAATTCGGGCATTCGCCGCGTCGCGGTGCTGACCCAGTACAAGGCGCATTCGCTTATCCAGCACGTACAGAAAGGCTGGGGATTCCTGCGCGGTGAATTCCACGAGTTCGTGGAAATCTGGCCGGCGCAGCAGCGCATCGACACGTCCTGGTACGAGGGGACCGCCGATGCGGTTTACCAGAACCTGGACATCATCCGGGAGCATGATCCCGAGTACATTCTGATCCTCGCCGGCGACCACATCTACAAGATGGACTACGGCGAAATGATTGCGCACCACGTCGAAACCAACGCCGACATGACCGTGGCCTGCCTGGAGGTTGATCTGGAGTCGGCCAAGGCGTTCGGCGTCATGAGCGTCGACGAGATGGGGCGGGTATACGAGTTCGCCGAAAAACCCGACCAGCCGCAGCCCATGCCTGACCGTTCCGACAGGGCGCTCGCCTCGATGGGAGTGTATGTGTTCAATACGCATTTCCTCTACGAACAGCTGACCAAGGACGCGGATTCGTCCAACTCACAGCACGACTTCGGCAAGGACATCATTCCCGGGATCATCGAGAAATACCGGGTGATGGCGTTTCCATATCGAGACACCCAGACCGGCACCCAGGCCTACTGGCGAGACGTCGGAACTATCGATTCGTACTGGGCCGCCAACCTGGAACTCATTGGCATTACGCCGGAACTCAATCTTTACGACCAGGAATGGCCGATCTGGACCTACCAGGAGCAGCTGCCGCCTGCGAAGTTCGTTTTCGATGAGGAGGAACGCCGCGGGATGGCGGTAGACTCCATGGTCTCGGGTGGTTGCATCATATCCGGGTCGACGGTGCGACATTCCCTTTTATATTCGAATGTTACAGTCAACTCCTTCGCCAACATCGAGGATTCCGTGATACTGCCTGACGTCGATGTCGGGCGTGGCGCGCGCCTCAAGAATGTGGTGGTCGATCAGGGTTGTATGATCCCCAAGGGGATGGTCATTGGCGAGGATCCGGAGGAAGACGCCCGCCGTTTCCACGTATCGTCCAGCGGCATCGTGCTGGTCACTGCTGAAATGCTCGGAGAACGCCTCAACTATGCCCGCTAAGCAAAAGCTCAAAGTAGTGTTGTGCTGGCATATGCACCAGCCCGATTATCGCGACGCGCAGCAAGAGTTCCAGCTTCCCTGGACCTACCTGCATGCCATCAAGGACTATGTCGACATGGCTGCGCACCTTGAAGCGCATCCCGGCGCTCGCGCAGTGGTCAATTTTGCGCCGATACTGATCGAGCAGATCGAAGACTACGCCGCACAGATTGCTGCCTGGCTTCAGCAGGGCACGCCGATCCGCGATCCGCTGCTTGCCGCGCTGGCGGGGCCGGTGCTGCCGCAGAGACCCGAAGAACGCATGTTGATTGCCGAGGCCTGTCTGAAGGCCAATCAGCAGCACATGATCGACCCGCACCCCGTATTCAGTGACTTGGTCGGCACGGTTCGCTGGATGGGGCGCTACAGCCATGCCATCGATTACGTAAGCGACCAGTTTCTGAGCGATTTATTGGTCTGGTATCACTTGGTCTGGATGGGCGAAACCGTGCAGCGCGCGGATGCGCGCGTCAAACGGCTGATGGAGCAGGGGACACATTTCACCATACAGGACCGCCGCCTGCTGATCGAGCTGATTGGCGAATTGCTCAAAGGGGTACTCGATCGCTACAAATCGTTGGCTAAACAGGAACGTATCGAACTCTCGATGACGCCCTATGGTCATCCGATCATGCCATTGCTGCTGGATATGCATAGCGCGGAGGAGGCGTGGCCCGACGTGCAGTTGCCTGAGGGCTTACATGAATATCCCGGCGGGCGCGAACGCGTGCTGTGGCATCTGCGTCACGGACGCGACGTTTTTGAACGGGTTTTCGGCGTCCGACCGACCGGTTGCTGGCCGTCCGAAGGCAGTCTCAGTGCTGGCACGCTAGATCTGCTCGGTCAGGCAGGGTTTCAGTGGACAGCCAGCGGCGAGACGGTCCTGGCCAATTCACTCAAGCAGATCGGCACGCGGATCGACGGCGACAAGGACTGGCTCTACCATCCGTACCGGTTTGGCGATAAGGGCATCCATAGCTTCTTCCGTGACGACAATCTTTCCGATGCGATCGGTTTCAAGTATTCGAACTGGCACGGCGATGATGCCGCAGCCAACTTCGTTCACCGCCTTGAAGAGATCGCCGATCGACAGGGCGCCGCGTCGCGCGTCGTCTCCGTTATTCTCGATGGAGAGAACGCCTGGGAATACTATCCGGCGAATGGCTACTATTTCCTGTCCCGCGTGTACGAGCTGCTCGCCGACCATCCGCAGATTGAAATGACGACTTTCGGAAAGGTGCTTGCAGGCAACGTCAAATCCACACCCTTGTCCACGCTGGTGGCCGGCAGCTGGGTATACGGCACGTTCTCCACCTGGATCGGCGACAAGGACAAGAACCGCGGTTGGGAAATGCTCATCGCAGCCAAACAGGCCTTTGACCGAGCAGTCGATTCCGGCCGGCTGCAGGGCGAGGCGCTTGAGGCCGCGCGCGCGCAGCTCGGCATATGCGAGGGTTCGGACTGGTGCTGGTGGTTCGGCGACTACAATCCCTCCACGTCGGTCAACGATTTCGATCGACTCTACCGCGTGCATCTGGCCAATCTCTATGTGATGCTTCAGGAAAGCCCGCCCGAGTATCTGGGCCATGCATTCTCCTTCGGCGGAGGTGACCCCGATGCCGGTGGCACCATGCGCCGCGGTCAGGAGTAGGCGAGGTGGGTGCGCTCGATCGCCGTAGCGCCGGTCTTCTCTTGCATCCCACATCGCTGCCGGGGCCTGGCCCCCAAGGTGATCTAGGTCCGGATTCCAGACGTTTCGTGGATTTCCTGGCGGCCAGTGGCTTCGGCGTCTGGCAGGTTCTGCCGCTCAACCCGCCACATAACGACGGTTCTCCCTATCAGGCGCAGTCCGCGCATGCCGGTGATCCACGCCTGATCAGCTTGCAATTGCTATCGGAGCAGGGTTGGCTTGCTCCCGAAGAACCGGGGGGGCGGCGTCGTGCGAAGCCCGCGCCCGTTTGCTGCATCTGGCCAGGCAGCAGTTCGAGTGTAGCGCTGGCGCTGAGTTCAGGGATGCATTCGAGGCATTTACGCAGCGCCATGGGCATTGGCTGAGCGACTATGGACTGTTCCGCGCGCTACGCCGCCATCACAACGATATGCCCTGGTGGAAATGGCCCCAGCCGCTGCGCAACCGCGACGCCGATGCACTGCAGGCCGCAAGTGAAGAGCTAGGCGAGCACGTTGCGCAGTGCATATTCGAGCAATTCCTGTTCTTCCGGCAGTGGGGTGAACTGCGTGCCTATGCCAACGAGCGCGGTGTGCGCCTATTCGGCGACATGCCGATTTTCGTCGCCTTGGACAGCGCCGATGTTTGGTGTGGCCGCCACCTGTTCGATCTCGACGAGAGCGGGGCCCCGCACTATGTCGCCGGCGTACCCCCCGATTATTTCTCGGCTACCGGCCAGCTTTGGGGAAATCCCCTCTATAACTGGACGCGCATGGGGGCTGATGGCTTTGCCTGGTGGAAACGCAGGCTCGAAAGCCAGCTCGAGTTATTCGATTTCCTTCGTGTCGACCATTTTCGTGGTTTCGAAGCCTGTTGGGCAGTTGCCGCACACGAACAGACCGCAGAACATGGTTACTGGCAGCCGATACCGGGCAGGGCGTTATTCGATGCGTTGGTTGAAGCATTCGGCGAATTGCCGCTGGTGGCTGAGGATTTGGGGGTCATCACTCACGAGGTCGAGAGTCTGCGCGACGACTACGGTCTGCCGGGCATGAAGATCCTGCAATTTGCCTTCGATAGCGACGCCCACAATCCCTATCTGCCGCATAATCACGCTGAGAACTGCGTTGTCTACACCGGAACGCACGACAACGACACAACCCTCGGCTGGTTCGACTCGCGCTCTCCGGAACTGCAGCAACGCATCTGCGAGTACCTTGGCTGCGGCGGTATGGAGGAGTCCATGCCCTGGCCGATCATCCGTTCCGCATTCGCCTCGGTCGCCAGGCTCGCCATTGTCCCGATGCAAGACCTCCTCGCTCTTGGTGGCGAGGACCGCATGAACATACCGGGTACCACCAGCGGTAATTGGCAATGGCGTTTTCGCTGGGAACAGCTGGAAGAAGGCTTGAGCGAACGAATAGAGCGCATGTGCAGGCTCTATGGCAGAATTTTTTGATGATAAAATACTTTAATTTTAAAAAATAATTAATTGTTTTATATGTAAATATAACCACAGACAACGCCCCGTGCCGTCGTGGGATCCCGCCTCTTAAAACAGCGCATCATTCGATGCGCTAGAATGCCCGCTTTAGAACCCAGCATGCGATTGCGCATGGTCAAGCCACCTAGGGACAGGGCCGCGGCCCTCACGAAATACGGAAGCATTCGACACCATGATCATTGAGCCGAAAATTCGAGGATTCATCTGCACCACCGCACACCCGGCGGGGTGCGCCGCGCACGTTCGGGAGCAGATCGACTACGTCAAGCAGCATCCCATCGCGGATGGTCCCAAACGTGTCCTCGTGATCGGTTCTTCAAGCGGCTACGGCCTGGCTTCACGCGTTACCGCCGCGTTCGGCGCTGGCGCTGCGACCATCGGCGTGTTCTTCGAACGCCCGGGCACGGAAAAGAAGCCAGGCACTGCCGGTTGGTACAACGCGGCCGCCTTCGACCGTTATGCGCATGAAGCCGGTCTCTACGCCAAAAGCCTCAATGGCGATGCCTTCTCGCACGAAGCCAAACAGAAAGTCATCGAACTGATCAGGGAAGACCTGGGGCAGGTCGATCTCGTCGTGTACTCGCTGGCATCGCCCGTGCGCAAAATGCCCGATACCGGCGAAGTCGCACGTTCGGCGCTGAAACCGATCGGCGAGACGTTCCGCGCCAACGCCATCGACACCAACCGCGACGTCGTCACCGAAGCCGAAATCGAGCCAGCCACCGAAGAAGAGATCGAAGCCACCGTTAAGGTTATGGGCGGCCAGGACTGGGAACTGTGGATCAACGCCCTGTCCCAGGCCGGGGTGCTGGCCGAAGGCTGTCAGAGCGTCGCCTACAGCTACATCGGTACCGACATCACCTGGCCGATCTACTGGCACGGCGCCCTCGGCCGCGCCAAACAGGATCTGGACCGCGCGGCCCACACCATCGATGCAAAACTGCATGAGCGGGAAGGGCGGGCATGTGTGGCGATGCTCAAATCCGTCGTCACCCAGGCATCGTCGGCCATCCCCATGATGCCGCTGTATCTGTCGATCGCGCTGAAGGTCATGAAGAACAATGGCCTGCACGAGGGCTGCATCGAACAAATCGATCGGCTCTTTTTGACCGGCCTGTATGGTGATGGCGCGATGGTCGACGAGGAGTCACGGTTGCGCATGGACGACTGGGAATTGCGCGGAGATATTCAGGACGCCTGCCGTGAGCTTTGGCCGCGCGTCACGACTGAGAATCTGTTTGAGGTCACGGACTACGCATCGTATAAGGCGGAATTCCTCAAACTCTTCGGTTTTGGCCTGGAGGGCGTCAACTATCAGGTGGACGTCAGTCCCCAGGTCGACTTCGAGCTCATCGATATCTGATCTGAATACGCCGCCACCCGCGACTGATGTACGGTCGCGGGTGATCCGATCAGAAGTCGCTGCCACACCTTTGGCAATAACCATTTCTGCGGTGATGAGAGTGCGTGTTTCCGCTCAGTGTGTCGTCAATGGGCAACTCGTTGCGGTTTGCCGCGGCTGAAGGCAACTCGGCAAGCCTGGTCTTGATGAAACCGGGCATGCGGAGCTATCCGGCTTCTCGCTCTGCGTGCTTGAGGTCGATCCGTCCAGTTCGCTCGCGGCGTACTTCCAAGCCGGGTGGACACCCAAATATATTTGTTAATAGATGGCGCGTTAACTTATTGATTTTATGAGGCGAGACTCCAAGCATAAATGTAAATGGCATCAAGCAAGCGTTTCAATATGCTGTCCTCGGAGCTTTCCAAGTAAATATGTTAATGAGGCGTCTAGTGGTTGGACCCTCCCTCAAATCCGGCTATCTGACTGACAACCCAGTTGCCCCGAAGAAAAGCAGGGCAGGGGTTAGTATCTTGGGCATCCTTGAGTGGATTCTGATAGTACGGTGTCCGCTTCCAGCTGCGGCGGTCATTGGTATCTCAAAGCTGTTTGGACGTGGAAATAGCCGGCCTTGTCGTTTGTGTCTGCGGCCGTGGGCGCGTAGGTTGAATATTGTCCCTGGGGTCTTCCCGAGAGATGGAATGAGTCATTAAGCGGTAAACTTCCTGAGCGTGGCGTGTGTGCACGCCAGACAATGCGAATCCACGCAGTGTCCCTTGCGTGTTCCGCCACTCCATTCGTCTGCCCTGTCCCGACTGGTCCACGGTTGCCCATCCACTGAGCGGCAGTGTCTCGCCATGGCAGACGGTCATTGGCAGGGTCGGCGTCTTGATCTGAATCAGCTGGGGAATGGTCTCGAAGGGCGTCGCGCTATCGCACAGGTCGGCGGCGATGACCTCGGCCTGTCGTCGGATAGGCTCCACGAATGCATACACCTGTCCTTCGATCTCGGCACAATCACCCAAGGCGTAAATATTGGGCACCGAACTGCGCAGCCGCCTATCCACAGTGATGCCTTGGCGGACAGCCAAATCCGCTTTGGCGGCGAGATCCGTGTTGGGGATTAGACCGGCTGCGGACAGCACGAGATCGGTGTCCAAGTGATCACCGCTGGATAGCATCGCGCGGTAGCCATCGCCATTGTTTTCAAGGCTGATCAGCGTCTCCTTGAAGCGCCACTCGATCCCCTTGTCGGCCAATTGTTGGCTCAGATCCTCAGCCATTTTGTCGGGTAACAGGCGGTTGAGCGGATGTTGGGCGGGATCGACCACGGTCACCGCATAGCCCGCCCCGCTCAGATCCTCGGCGAACTCGCAGCCGATCAGGCCTGCTCCCAGGATGGTCGCATGACGCACGCCGCGTTCCAGGCGACGGCGCAGTTTGGTGTAACTGAGTAAGTCATTGACCCGCAGGATGTCGCCGCAGGCTTCGCCACCGACCGGCAGCTCGCGCTGATGGCCGCCGAGGGCAAGCACCAGCTTGCCGTATTCGATGCCGCCCTTGGCAGTGACAAGGCGGCGCTTGGCCGAATCGATGCGTATCACGCGGGTCTGGGTGCGTACCTGTATGTTCAGGCGCGCAGCCCGGCTGCAGGCGTCTTCCTCGACCAAGTCTTCGGCGGACTTGCCCTTGGCCAGAGCTATAGACAAGATCGGCTTGGGATAGATCAGTCCATCGCAGGCACTGATAAGCAGCAGTGGTGTGCTGGGATCACGCCGTCGAACGGCCTCGGCCACCGACCAGCCGGCAAGCCCCGCCCCGACGATGACCACATAGTCGTTGCCTCCGCGGCACTTACCCGAAGCCATGGGGCGTTGTATCGCAGGATTCGCGAGCACGGCGGGTGGCGCCTCCGGCAGAGGTCGAAGATCGCTCTTGTTCAAGCCGCACAGAGGGCAGTGCCAGTCATCGGGGATGTCCGCGTAGCGGGTGCCGGGTTCGAGTCCGGAGTCAGGGTCGCCCTTGGCCTCGTCGTAGATAAACCCGCAGGCATCGCAGCTCCAACGTTTGTAGTCGCCATCAGTCATTTAGGGCCTCCGGCACCCCGGCCAGAATCTGCTCAAAGACGTCGTCCAGTTCCCAGCCGATGGCCGTTAGTGCGGGCTTGGCGTAGGGGGAGAACACCTCGCTCGGCATACGGCAGGCCACGCAGGTAGCACCGCTATTCTCGTAGACGTGAATGCGCAAGGGAATGTCATACCCGGCGGGCTTGTAGGCTTGCCAGACGCGGATGGCGAAATCGGGGCGAAACACTTCTAGGATTTGGTCGGCGGACACTTCCTTGCCCATTTTGCGGGCGTTCTCCTGTCCATTGATGTGAGCGACCAGACGCATATTGGCGGCATCGACGCCCGCTAGCAGTCGCTTCACGGTTTCATCCGCGCTCAAATGGGTAGTGAAAGTTTTCATGCATATCCTGTTATGGGTTGCCTTGGCGTCAGGAGGCCTGATCCATCTCCGCAAGCTCCTTGCGCAGATGCTTGATGGCCGGCGTTACGATGGCGACGAAATAGGCCTCTCGCAGCTTGCGTTGCGCAGGGGCTGACTGCAGATAACCTTTGGCGCCGGTATGCAGCATGGCTGACTGTGCCGCACGCAGCGCCAGCTCCCCAGAGGTCAGGCGCAGCTGCAGGACCTCGCGGAAGTAATCATCGGACTCCTCAAAGGCGTCTTCCGCCAGGGCCAGGCTCGCCTCTTCGGTGTCATCCAGTTCCAGCTGTAATTCGTCCGGGCGGTCCTCCAGGTAGCAGTTGACGTGCCCGAGCATCGGTTCCACATCCCGGCAGATATCGATGCAGGACTGCACCACGCCGAGTCCCATGCCGAGCTGCAGCAACACGATCCCCGCACGACTGCGGCGCAGGAAGGCGGCCCCGTCGTCGTCGATGATCATCGCATCGGGAATGAACGCCTCTTGAAATATGCAGGCAAAGGTTCGGGTGCCTTCCAGGGCGGTGAAGTGCGCCGACAGGCGAAGCTGGAAGCCCTGCGTATCGCAATCGACCAGCGCCATGACCGAGCGACCGGGCTCGCCCTCCACGTCGAACAGGGTGCCGAACACGTGCCCGGCACCCAGATTGGAGACCCAGGGCAGACTGCCATTGACCACATAGCCGCCATCGACACGCTTGCCGCGCAGGCGCAGCTCTTCGATGCCCGCGAAGGCCTTCATGGTATTGGACATGCCCGTACCGCCCAGGACGTGCCCCTCGGCCAAACGGCCGACCCAGTTCTCGCGTACCGAAGAATTGACCGCATTCTGCAAATACCAGCCGCAGGTGTCCTGACACCACATTGAAAACCCCGTGGACAGGCATTCCTGGGATACGAGGCTCATGGCCTTGATCGAAGACGGCATATCCATTGCCCCGTCCGCACGGGCGGCGGGCAGGTGCGGGCGGAAGGCGCCCGCCGCACCGAGCTGATGCATCACGGCTTGCGGATACAAGCCTTCCAGATCGATCTTCAGCGTCAGCGGCTTCAAGTCCTCATGGACGATCCGAGCCGCTGCTTCCAGCATGGACGTTGGGTGGTCTGCGGCATCAATCAGTCTGGCTGCCGATTCGCTCATGGCTGTGCCCTCCATCGCGATGACCTCAGGCCGGCTCGACCACCAGATTGACATTGCGCCGCAGGGTGTTCGCCACCGGCGACCAGACATTGGAGTGCGTGATGACGTCGTCGATCACTTCCTCGGGCGCGTCTCCTTCGGCGTTGATCTTGACTCGGACATCGGTAAAGCCCAGCGGCTTTTCAGGATTGAGATCACCTGTGCCCCATACGGCGGTGACGTTGATGTCGCCCTCGAGCTGCAGTTCTAGCTTGGTGAGCTTGACGCCGCGTGCGGTGGCGTTTGCGTGTACGCCAACAGCCAGGCAGGCCCCCAGGGTTGCCAGCAAGGCCTCGGAGGGGTTGGGGGCGTTGTTCTCGCCCAGCAGATGCGGCGGTTCATCTATCAGCAGTGGCGCCAGGTCTCGCACATAGGTCTGCATGCGGAACTGGCCTTCGCAGACCGTTTTGGCCTTGAGGGTCACCGTAGCGTCGGGATTGGACTTGCCCTTTTTCCCGAGCGCGGTCAGACCCTCGGCATCGATGGGGCGGAGATAGCTGATGGTGGTGGAAACGGTTTCGGCAGGGGTGCTCATTCTCGCTCTCCTCTTGTGTGAGTCATGCATCTGCACTCACGAGTAAAGCAACGCCTGCGCCAAGTCTGAAATTATCCATTAAAACAATGTGATGCGTTATGTTATGGGCTCTTGGCCTACGGCGCCGAACCGAGATTGTCGACAATGTAATTTTGAGTGACCGGTTTGTCGATTTTGTCAGCCGCCGGGGTGGTACTCAGTTGGCAATGCCCAGTTTTTGCATGCGATAGCGTAGCTGGCGCGGGGTCAACCCAAGACTGATAGCGGCGCGTGTTTTGTTGCCCTGCTGGTGACGTAAAGCCTCTAGGATGTCGGCCGTTTCCTCCGTTCGGACCCGCGCATAGGGACGGAGCTGCTCGACCGGGGAGAACGGTCGCGCCTGCCCCGCCGGAAGTGGGAGATGCGAGGCGTCATGGACCCCGGTGGAGATTTCCTGGGCGAGGATGTCCTCGATCAGCTCGCGCCCGATCAGCCGCCCGCCGCTCATCAGTACCCCGCGCTTGATCACATTCTCCAGCTGACGGATGTTGCCGGGCCAGGTATAGGCCGCCAGGGCGCCCTGAGCCCCAGGTCCAAAGCTCGATTCATGGCCGAATTCCTGATTGGCAAGACCGAGTAAATGCTGGGCCAGGATGCCGATGTCCTCCTGGCGCGCGCGCAGCGGCGGCAACTTGATCGGGAATACGTTCAAGCGGTAGAACAGATCGAGTCGGAAACGCTTTTCCTGCACAGCCTGCTGAAGATCCTTGTGGGTCGCGGACACGATGCGCACATCCACAGGAATTTCCCGCGTACTGCCCACGCGCTGAATCGTTTTGTACTCCAGCACGCGTAGCAGTTTGGCCTGTAGTTCGAGATCCAGATCGCCTATTTCGTCCAAGAACAGAGTGCCGTTAGAGGCCAGTTCGATGCGCCCGCGCTTGGCCGACGCGGCGCCGGTGAAGGCACCCTTCTCGTGGCCGAACAGTTCAGACTCCATGAGGTTGGCGGGGATGGCCGCGCAGTTGATGCTGACGAAGGGACCATCGGCGCGTTTACTGGCCATGTGCTGCATGCGCGCGAAGCGTTCCTTGCCGGTGCCGGACTCGCCGAGTAGTAGCACCGTGGTGTTGGTCGCGGCGACCTGCAGCGCCTGTTGCACCGCCTCCTGCAGGGCAGGACTCTGACCCAGTATGCCGTAGCGCGCGCCCTCGCTTTCCAGCTTGTTGCGCAGCATCTGGTTTTTGGACAACAGATCGGCGGTGCGGGCCTCCACCATCTCATCGATGCGAAGCACCTGTCCGATGAAGGTGGCAATCACCTGCAACAGAGCCATGTCGCGTCGAAAAGGGCGTTCACGTTTGCGCAGGCGGTGCACGGCGAGTACCCCGACCGGCTTGTCTTCCCACAAGATGGGCACCGCGATATAGGCCACGGTTTCGTCCGGCAGGGTGGCTCGGTCCACGGCCCGCCGCAAATAGGTCGGTTCGTCGTCGATATCCTGGATCAGTGCCATCTGGCCCGTGTGGAACACGCGGCCCGTAATGCCCTCACCGATGGCGTAGCGTCCGCGTTCGCGCTCCTTAGCCGTTAGGCCGTAGGCATAGCGGATGACGAGATCCGGACTCTCGCCTTCGGACAGCAGCACGCGCCCGCGGTTCAGACCCAGCAACTGGGACAGCAGGTGCAGAATGCCGTAAATTGATCCCCCCGTGTCGCTGCCATGAGTGATTAGGCGGGCGGCCTCCTGTACGACCAGGAGTTCGGGTTCGGTGGAGCTGTAATGATGCGTAGCACCCATGGGGATAGACATACGAGGTAGACAACAACCTCAAAAAAGCAAGATCAGGGCCAGTGCTGAATGACGGGATATAAGGAATACAGGCCGGGCTCAAGGTAAAACCGTCGCCCAAAAAGGCGTCACGCGCCCCTTGATGGGGCGCATGACGTGGGTTCGCTCCAGCCTCGGCATGCGCTCGCCGCCGGCGTCGACTTTTCGGTGGGGAAGGGCGTTGGTGCCCGGGCCGGGCTCGCTTACGCGGCCTCCCAGGCGAGGGGACCACTTTCGATGGGCAGACTCGGATCACGCGACCACTCGTTCCATGAGCCGAAATAGAGTTTGACGTCCTTCACGCCGGCCTGTTTCAGAGCGACAAAGGTATTCGACGCACGCGCGCCCTTGAAACAGTACAGATAGATGGGTGTGTCCGGTCCGATGCCAACGGTTCTGCATTCTGCCTGCAGTTCCTCCTTGGACTTGAACACGGGCACGCCATCTTCATTTGGCTTCATCATGCGATACCATTCCAGCCACACCGCGCCCGGAATGCGTCCCTTACGGGGACAATAATCGATGCCGTACGGTGAGGAACTGATCCCCACCCATTCATCCGCGTCGCGCACATCCAGGATTAAGGCGTTCGGGTCATCCAAAACGGCCAGCATGTCCTCCTGCGTCAGCAGGACGCTCGCAGCCGTTTCGTCCACCGGAAACGTCTTGCTCTGCGGCGTAGGAACCTCGATGGTCGTTTCCATCCCCTGCGCCAGCCAGGCCTGGTATCCACCGTGCAGAATGGCCGCCTTCGGGTAACCCAGAAACTGCAGCAGAAAATAACCGCGGCAGGATTGGCCGAACCCGGCATTCATCGTTTCCTCATACAGGACCACCGGCTCCTCACCGGAAACGCCTACGGAACCGAATGCCTCGGAAAACTTGTCGCGCAGCTCTTCGAGACCTTCCTTCGATGAGGTTGCCAGATATGTGAATATCTCATGGAGATTGACCGCACCGGGGATGTGTCCAGCTGCGTAGGCCTGAGGTGACCGGGTGTCGATGATGACGGCGGGTTGGGAGGCCTTCATCTGCTCGAGTTCGCTGCAGGATACAAGTGTGTTTATCGTCATGTTTTCATCTCCTATGAAACACGGTTTGCGCCAATAGCCTTGAGGCGGGGTCGATGTCTCAAGAGCCCTGAGATAGCGACCCCTGTTCAATGTTCAAAATGTCCTGGATGGTGAATACGGTCGCGCGGGTGTTAACGCGGTCCGCAATCAGCCTTCCTGATGCCAACTGAATTTCTTGATCATCGAGACGCAGATGGCGTCGAGGAAGAATCCGATGACGCCTATGGCCAGAACCATGGCGGTCACCGTGCTGTAGTCGAATGAATCTCTTGCGTCGTTGATCGCGTAGCCCAGGCCGCTGGTCACGCCCAAATACTCTGCCGGCACGAGTACGATCCAGGCGACGCCGAGCGCTAGCCGGATACCCGCAAAAATGTCCTGACCAACGGCGGGGATGATGATTCGGCGCAGCAACTGGAACCCGTTGCCACCCAGGTTCCTGGCCACCTTGAACCACAGCGGATCGATGCGCCTGACGCCTTGCGCCGTGGAAAACAGCACCGGCCAGACTGCGGCCATGGCGATCAGGAAGATGATCGCCCCGTCCCAGGAGGGGAATGTCAGCACCGCAACGGGCATCCAGGACAGCGGACTGATCATGCGCAAGAACTGGAATGGGAAATGCGTGATTTCCCGCACCTCCTTGAACAATCCGACACCAACGCCGAAGGGCACGCCGATAAGGATCGCCCAGAACAGGCCCATGCCGATGCGGTACATGCTCGGAGCGGCGATGCCCCACAGGGCACCGCTCGCGATCAGGTGATACAAGGTCCGGAAGGTGGGGGCCGGAGCGAAGCCGGAGAATGACGATATCCGGCTGTCGTGCTGAATGATAAATCCACCGAGCCACCATAAGCCGAGCAGCAGGCCGCCGCCGATGACCGGATAGAAGGGGCGCAGTCCCCACCGTCGCCAGGACATTCGCGAGGGGTGATCGGCACGCATGAATCCAATGACGGCTGCCTGCTTGGCGCTCATATTTTCACCACTTCCTTACGCAGATACTTGTCGTAAGGATCGACGCCGTAGACCGTTGACCATTTGCGCCAATCGCCGTGACGCAGGATCGCGGATTTCACATGACTGTACTCAACCAAATCCTTGGACACGAAATCCGGGTCGAGATTTTTCAGGAAGGTGGTGTCGCCGGTGACAAGGGTTTTGTTCATCTCCTGGACCATCAGCTTGGTCGCCGAGGGATACGGCCAGGGCTGGAAGTCGATCCGACCGTCATGCCAGGTGTTTTCGTTCTGGATGGCCGGCGGGTCCGCGTAGTCCTTGTCGGAGTAGAACGTCATCGCCCGCTCGACAACCTTTGCCGGCATCGGCAGGTAGCCCTTGCCGTCCTTGGACATCATGTGTGCGACCTCTTTCTTGTTGGCCTGCGCGTACACTTCGGCGCGCACGATCGCGTTCATGACCTTCTGTGTCCAAACCGGCTTCTTGTTAACCGTGTGTTCGTTCATGCATACGACGCAGCACGGATGGTTCTCCCACATGTCGCCGGAGAAACGCAGAATCTTGCCGCCCACGAACATCTCGCCGGCCGCGTTGAAGGGTTCGGCCACGATGTAGGCGTCGATTTTCCGGGCTGCCAGAGCCGGCGGCATTTCGGGTGGGGCCAGTACAACGAGATTGACCTCGTCCTTGGCCAGGGGCGCACTCTGCGGCTTGATGACCGCTTTCAGTCCAACCGTGCGCAGCGCCATTTGCAACAGCACATTGTGCGTCGAGTACCAGTACGGTACCGCCACCTGCTTTCCCGCCAGCACGGTGAACTCGCTTGCGCCGTCGCCTGCCAGTTTCTTCGCGTCCTGTGCGGACCAGACATGCGGGCCGACCAGAACGCCGGAACCGTTGACGTGTGCCCAGCCCGTTATCTTCACCGGGAATTTGTTGTTGTAGCGCATCCAGATCGGGATCGGGATCAGCAGGTGTAGCAGGTTGAATTTGCCTGCGGCGAAGCTCTCCACAAGCGGTGACCAACCCTGAATGAGGGTCGGCGGTGCGGATTCCAGACCTTCGTCCTTGAAATATCCCAGTTCGTGCGCGACCAGCAGCGCGGTCGCATCGGTAATCGGGATATAGCCGATGCGCACGACCTCGTCCTCGGGCGGGGCCGTGTTCGCCAGCACGGTATTGGGAAGCGTCATGCCCGCCGCCAATCCACCCATCGCGAGCATGTCCAGCAGGAAGTCGCGCCGGCTCATTTCGTGATTGAAGATGTAATTCAATTCGTCGTTTTTGTGTTCACTCATCGAGCGGGGCCTCGTGTCTAGGGTTGATGGGCTTCAGGCGGCGGCCTGTGGTGTCGTCGCCGGATTTTTTGTGGAATTGCGATCGATAGCGGATACGTCACTCCCCACTAACCGTTCGAACGTTCGCATGAGTGCCTCGCGCTGGCGGCTGAACTCGCTACTGCTGCGATCGCGTGGGAAGTCGGCATCCACCACGATCTCGCCGACGATACGTCCGGGATCGGCTGCCATGATCAGAACCCGGTCCGCCATCGCCACCGCCTCGTCGATGTCATGCGTCACGATCACCAGCGACAGTCCCTCGCGCCTGGCGATCTGAGCAACCTCGTCCTGCAGGCTCGTGCGCGTGAACGCGTCCAGTGCCGAGAACGGCTCGTCCAGCAGCAGTACCTCAGGTCCCGCCGCCAGCGAACGCGCCAGGGCCACGCGCTGCTGCTGTCCTCCGGAGAGGGCTTGAATCTTTGCATCGGCCTTGTCGGCGAGCCCGACCAGCCGCAGTAGGCGGTTCACCTTCTCGGCGTCTTTGCGACCCGCGAATACCAAACCCAGGGACGCGTTTTCGCGCACCGACATCCAGGGAAACAGGGCGGGTTTTTGAAACATCATGTTCCACTTGGCACTGGGCTTACTCACCTGATGGCCATTGATGCGCACACAACCCTCGCTCGGCAGCAGCAGGCCCGCCAGCATGTGCAGCAGAGTGGATTTGCCGCACCCACTGCGGCCGATGAGCGCCACTTGTTCGCCGGGTGCAATGCTTAGGTCGATATCCTTCAAGGTTGGCGCCGCCTGACCCTTGAAGGTGTGGGAAATGAAGTCAACGGAGATTTTTGCACCCATGTGGATGTCCCGGCTCTGGTCTCTATTGCCAGGTTGCAGACATCGTGCCATTCAGCATGAGCGCACTGGAGTGGCTGATCAGAAGGCCTTGTCCGGTCCGCATTGCCGACAATGTCCGACAAAGTCGCCGCACCGTTCGCGTGACGGCGGAGTAGGCGCTAGCACGAGGAACTGGCCGGTGGGCGCACGGCTCGAGTCGCCTCTGTCTTGGCACCGCATTTGCTGGTCAGCAAACAGTGGCCACCGTGCTGCTCCCTAAACCATCATTGAGGCGATACGGCATGACCAAGAATGAAATGAAGCAAGCTATTCTCGAAGCCAAGCAGACCACGGGCCTGACCTGGGAGGCGCTCGCCGCGAAGACGGGCTTGTCTGTCGAGTTCACCTGCTCGGCCTGCCTGGGGATGAACAGTCTGAAGGCAGAGGCCGCCGACGCTGTGTGTGAATCCCTGGGTCTACCGGCAGAGGTGTCCGCCGCTTTGCAGGCATTCCCGAAGAAGGACTGGGATCAGATCGTGCCCACTGATCCGCTGATTTACCGCTTTTATGAGATCACCGGGGTCTATGGCGAGATGTTCAAGGAAATCATCCATGAGAAATTCGGTGATGGCATCATGAGCGCCATAGACTTCACCACCTGCGTGGAGAAAGTGGACGATCCCAAGGGGGACCGGGTCGTCATTACGCTCAACGGCAAATTCCTACCCTACAAGAGCTGGTGACACATCGTCCGTGCTCAACACGTCTGAAGACCGGCGGTTAGAAGAAGTGGCCCCGGGAAATTGGACAGCACGATAAGTGCTTCCTCTCTCGGGTTATGCCGCCAGTCTGGCGGCGGATTCGTAGTACACGCTGTCGGGCGTGCGCCGGTCCAGCGACGGGTGCCGCCTCTGGGCGTTGTAGAAGGCCGGGTATCGCCCCAGTGACCTTCGTGCATCGGCGACATTGTCGTAGGCCTTCAGATATACCTCCTCATATTTCACGCTGCGCCACAGGCGCTCGACGAGCATGTTATCGACCGACCCTTGCCGTCCATGCTGATGCGGATGCCATGGTGCTTGAGAACGCCGGTGAACGCCTCGCTCGTGAACTGACTCCCCTGATCGGTATTGACGATCTCCGGGGCGCCGTAGGCTTGCCGCAAGTTCAAGTCCGAATCGCCTACAGGATCAAAAGGTGCTGCGTAGTAACACGTTATACCGCCAAGCGGTTGATGCGTCGTCTGGGCCGGCGTTTTTCAAGACAGTTGTCGCTATTTCCGTTCATGCGGCTCGTTCGTTCAGCCGCTCCGTACGCTCTGGATTCAGGGCGGTCGGACCGATCACACTCCAGTCGCGTGTCTTGCCTGACCACCGTTGCGGGTGGCGCCGTTTTGCCGTTTCGTAGAGCCCGCTGCGTTGCTCCAGTAGCTGGCGGTCCTCGGCCCGTGGAACACAAGTGCAAGGAAAGCCGATGAGCATCAGTGTCAGCAATACGGCGCGGTGCCCTTGGACCCGCCCAAACGTCGGCTTATGATCAAGGCGTCTACCCACGGCATGTCTCAGATTTTACCTACGTGTCGACTCAGAAGGAGATGCGTTGTCGCTGGAAGACGGGCTTAAAATATCAAACTATACATTAGGTAGCATCTATAAGTATGCGCACAGTAATAGTGTCGGTAATTGGCACATAGTACGTCTTACAGGGCGCTCAATACTTGAGGAACTGGATAAGATCCAGCGCATATTCCCACAGGGGATAGACGCTTTCCGCTGGCAAGTACTTACCGTCGAAATGCAAGAAGTCCATGTTTACATTCATCAAAGTATATTTAATGATCTAAAAACCTATATTAGTGGCGCTTCCCCTAATCGAGTGGGTGGCTTAGGCTGCTGAGCGATGAGAGACATAGATCTTTACGCGCAGATTCTGGGGTTGAGTTCGCCATGGCAGGTGGTGTCGGTGGAGGTGGATCA
>NZ_JARRQY010000015.1:0-53973 GCF_037381185.1 Acidihalobacter sp. | reverse complement strand
TCGCTTCCCTGCGAAGGGCTGCTTGGCCGGCGTCCTGCCGGCCATCCCCGCCCAGGCGCACGTTCGCGAGGCAAGCGATCAGGGGGGATCAAACGTCAAAACAGGGCGGGTCCGAAGCGTATCTTTCTGTATTGGCTGATTCGTAGCTCGATGGTTGGGATGCGTTCTGTTTTGATTTGCCGCTTCCCGTTAGGCCTTGCCTCGAGCGTGCGCCCCGGCACGGGGTCGGGCGGCAGGGACGCCGCCCGAGCAGGCCTTGCCAGGAGGGCAAGTACCTGCGGTGCCCCGGGACGGGGTGTGCGCTCGAGGTCTGCCCGCAGGGACAAGGCCTTTCGGGTGCCTTTCTTTCGCCTCTTTCTTTGGGCATGCAAAGAAAGGGGCTCGGGCGCGTCACCCAAGTAGGATCAATACTGGAAACGCTGATTCGCGCCCGAAACGGACCTCAGCGCCAACAGAAACCATATACCCCGAATCGCGCCCGAAACCACCATCCCGCTTGTTCAACCGATTTGAATCGCTCGCTCGAATCATTCCGACCCCTTCCCCGGTTTTCTGCGCGAAACTCTGCACTTGCATCGTTGAGGCGCCCCCACCGGAGGCCCCGTCATGCTTACCCTGCGTAAGGCCGCCGAACGCGGCCACGCCGTGCACGGCTGGCTCGACAGTTGGCACAGCTTCTCCTTCGCTGATTATCACGATCCAAATCATATGGGCGTCTCCGCCCTGCGAGTGATCAACGAGGACTGTATCGCTCCCGGTGCCGGTTTCCCGACACACCCGCATCGCGACATGGAAATCATCACTTATGTGCTCGACGGCGCGGTGGAGCATCGCAACAGCGAGGGCAACCACGGCGTGATCCGTCCGGGCGAAGTGCAGCGCATGAGCGCCGGCACGGGTATTCGCCACAGTGAGATGAATCACTCGGATTCGGAGCCGCTGCATCTGCTGCAGATCTGGATTCTGCCCGCCGAGGAAGGTGTTCGACCCGGCTACGAACAACGTGCGTTCCCTATTGAAGAACGCCGCGGCCGCCTGCGCCTGCTCGCTTCGCCGGATGCCGCGCAGGGATCGGTGCGCCTGCATCAGGACGTTCGTCTTTACGGCACGTTGCTGGGAGCGGACGAATCGGTCGTACTGGACAAGGGAGACGGGCGCATCGCCTATGTTCACGTCGCACGCGGCGCGCTGGAGGTCAACGGCGAGCGTTTGAACGCCGGCGATGCGGCTACGGTCGAAGGCCGGGGACAGATCGCACTGGATGGCGTCGAGGCAGCGGAGGTGCTGCTGTTCGATCTGCCCGCACTCTGACCCAATTCAATCAACCAATGGAGAGTTTGATGTCACAGACAACACTGCAAGAGGACAATTCGGGATTCCGGGTCGAGGACGTGGCGTTGGCCGCGCTGTTTCTTGAGGCGCGCACGCATACTACCTGGCAGCCGCGCTCGGTCGGGGACAACGTGCTGCGCGAACTCTACGATCTGATGAAATGGGCACCGACCAGCATGAATTCGAGCCCGGCGCGGTTGGTGTTCGTCACCAGCACGGAGGGTAAGGAGCGCTTGGTCCCGACTCTTTCTCCCGGCAACGTCGAAAAGGCGCGCAGCGCGCCGGTGACCGTGATCGTTGCGCACGACACGATGTTTCAGGAGTACATGCCCACGCTGTTTCCGGCGAACCCGAATGCGCAGGATCTGTTTGCCGGCAATGACGCGCTGCGCGAGGCGACCGCTTTCCGCAACGGTACGCTGCAGGGCGCCTACCTGATCCTCGCCGCCCGCGCGCTGGGCCTGGACTGCGGACCGATGTCGGGTTTCGACAATGCCAAGGTGGATGCCGAGTTCTTCCCGGACGGGCGCTGGAAGTCGAATTTCCTGGTCAATCTGGGCTATGGCGATGCGGCAGGCGTGTTCCCGCGTAATCCGCGGCTGGATTTCGATGAGGTTTGCCGCATCGTCTAGGCCTTGTGGTCAGGCCGGCTCCGGCGCGCTGCGTCGCCCCAGCTTCCGCCACGCGCTCTGCACCGCGACGAACGTCAGGTAGATCACGCAGGCGGTGGCGACGATGCTCGCGCCGGAGCTGATGTCGAACACGTAGGCGGCTCCCAGCCCGACGACGCAGAACACCAGGCTCCACAGCCCGGCGCCGAGCATCATACCGACGAGGCTGCGGGTGTGGCGTTCGGCCAGGTACGGCGGAATGGTCAGCAGCGCGATGACCAGGATGAGGCCGACGACCTGCAGCATCATGACCACGGTTTCCGCCACCAGCACCAGCAGCATGAGGTGCAGTCCGTCGACCGGAATGCCGCGCGAGCGGGCGTAGTCCGGGTCGAAGGACAGCGACAGGATGTCGCGGAAATAGTACAGCGTCAGCGCGACGATCAGCGCGTCGGCGCCGAACATCAGCCACAGGTCGCGCGCCGGTACGGTGAGAATGCTGCCGAACAGGTAGCTCATCAGGTCCGTGTTGTAGCCTGGCGTGAGGTTGAGCAGGATGATGCCGAAGGCCATGCCGCCCGCCCAGATCACGCCGATCAGGGTGTCGGTGCGCTCGCGCCGGCGGCGCGTGACCAGGCCGAGCAATAGGGCCGCGGCGCCGGTGAATACGCCGGTGGTCGGCAGCACGGGCAGACCGGCGTAGAACGCCAGGCCCACACCTCCGTACGCCGAGTGGGCGATGCCGCCGGCCATGAACACCAGCCGGTTGACCACCACCAGGGCACCGATCACGCCGCAGGCGATGCTGACGAGCAGCGCGGCGAGCAGCGCATGCTGTACGAAGGTCTGCGCCAGCAGTTCGCTCAGGCTCATGCGCGCACCTCGCCGCTGGGCAGGGTTTCGGCGAGGTTGTGGATGTGCTCGTACACCGGGCAGCCGGCCTCGTGCACGCCGTACATCAGTTCGAGCATGGCCGGGGTCAGCTGCGGCCCGCCGGTCTGCACCAGGTAGCGGTTGACCGCGGCCAGGCCGGTGACGGCGTTGGCAGTGATGCCCAGATCGTGGCTGACCATGACGATGGTGGTTTCGCGCCCCAGGCCGGTCAGGGTTTCGACGATGCACTGGCGGCCGTAGGGGTCGATGTTGGACAGCGGTTCGTCCAGCAGGAGCAGTTCCGGGCGGGTGATCAGGGCACGTGCGATGAGCACGCGCTGGCGCTGTCCGCCGGACAGTTCCGGCAGGCGTTTGCCGGCCAGATCCTCGACGCCCACCCGGCGCATGGCTTCGCGCGCGCGCGCACGCTCGTCGCGCCAGAAACGCGGGCCGTGGCGGCGTCCGTGCGGCAGACCCATCAGCACGACTTCTTCCGCGGTGGCCGGGAAGCCGGGTGCCAGATTACTGTGCTGCGGCACGTAGCCGATGCGTGCGGGTTCGTCACCCGGGTCCTTGCCGAAGATGCGTATCCGCCCGCTTTGCGGCCTGAGCAGACCCTGTATCAGGCGTAGCAGCGTGGTCTTGCCGCCGCCGTTGGGGCCGACGATGGCGATGAAGTCGCCCTGACGGATGCGTAGGGCGACGTCGCTCAGGACGGGGCCGGACTCGTAGCCGAAATTCAGGCCTTCGATTTCGATGACTGGAGCGTTCATGCGCATATTGTCGACGCCGCGTGACCGCGTGTCACGCGGCGGACGGTCATCGCGCTTCAGATTCTAGTGGGTAAGCACCGCATGCAGGGCGGTCGCGATCGCTTCCATGCCTTTGGGCCAGTCTTCGGCTAGCGGGTCGATGGGTACCACGCGCCCGCCGAGTGCGTCGGCGATCGTGCGGGCGGCCTTTTGCGAGAACTGCGGTTCGACGAAGACCACCTTGATGCCGTTCTGGCGCGCGGTGTGAATCAGCGCGGCGAGTTGCTGCGGGCTCGGTTCCTTGCCTTCGGCTTCGATCGGGATCTGCTTGAGGCCGTAGGCGGCGGCGAAATAGCCGAAGGCCGGGTGGAAGACCATGAAGCGGTTCTGCTTGAGGTCGGCGCTCGCCAGCGTCTTCAGGATGGCGTCGTCGACGCGATTGATCGTCAGGGCGAAACGCTCGTAGCCGCGTCTGTAGTCGCCGGCATGGGCCGGGTCGGCTTTGACCAGGGCGTTCATGATGTTCATCGCCTGGATGCGCACCAGGGTTGGCGACAGCCAGATATGCGGATCGAGTCCACCGGCGGCAGCGTCGTCTTCATGGCCCGGGATCATCGGACTGCGCTGGATGCCGTGCTGTGTTTCCACGATACGCATATTCGGATTGGCCGAGCGGAAACGCGGCAGCCAGGTGCGTTCGAACGGTACGCCGATGGCGAAATACAGGCGGTCCCGGCTCAGTTCCGTGAGCTGGCGTGGGGTGGGATCGTAGGTGGCGGGCTCGAATCCGGGGCGCACCATGACCTGCACGTGCACATGGTCGCCGCCTATCGCTTCTACGAAGTACTTTTGCGGAAGTACGCTGACGGCAACGTTCAGCGGCGCTGCAAGAGCGGGTATCGAGAACAGGGTGAGCAAAGCGGCGAGGACGAATTGGCGCATGAGTTGTGAGTCCGATTGCATCAGAGAAGTTATATTATAACAATAATCTATTCCCTGAACAGCCGATTCGAAGACGTGCTCGGCAAGGACGGCGCGCCGTGCAATCGCGTGAACAGACACCTAGTCTAGAGAAGACGGCAGGCGCTGTGGGAGATCGCCATGCATATCTTCAGCACAGTGCTCCGTAGCTTCCTGGTGTTGGCGTTGTGCGGTGGTATGGCGCACGCGGCGGATACCGAATTGCGCCTGCCGGCCGGGTTCCATGCCGAGGTGGTGGCCGAGGGCCTTGGCCCCATACGTTTTATCGCGCTCGCGCCCGATGGCAGGCTGTACGCCAAGAGTCGCGGCAACGGCCTCACCGCGGTGCGCATGCACGATGGCCATGCCGTTCAGATCGAGCGCTTCGGTTCCGGCGCGGGCACCGGCATCGCCGTCAGGAACGGTTGGTTGTACTACTCGAGCAATACCGCGGTATACCGCTATCGTCTGGTGCCGGGGCAACTGGTGCCCAGCGGCGCGCCGCAACTGGTCGCCGGCGGTTTTCCGGTGCAGTTCCAGCATAGCGCCAAGGCCTTTGCCTTCGATGGATCAGGCAATCTCTATGTCGATGTCGGGGCGCCGTCGAACGCGAGCGGCCAGCCGGACAGGGCCCGGCGCGCGCGCGGCATCGATCCCGCGCCGCTGCTGCGGCGCCAGGGCGGCATCTGGCGCTTTCCTGCCGGTGCCGTGAATCAGTTCCAGGAGCGCGGCGGCGAACGCTATGCGACGGGGCTGCGCAACGTGCTTGCCCTGGCCTGGCAGCCGGTCAGCCGTCGACTGTTTGCCGTACAGATGGGGCGTGACCAGCTCGATACGGTTGCGCCGCAGTACTACACGACCGCCGACAATGCGCGCCTGCCCGCCGAAGAGATGTTCGCCATCACCCGCGGTGGCGATTACGGCTGGCCCTATACCTACTACGATCCGCAGCGCAAGGCGCGCATGCTGGCGCCCGAATTCGGGGGCGACGGACGCAAGCGCGCCACGCCCGGCCGCTATCCGGATCCGGTGGTGGCCTTTCCTGCGCATTGGGCGCCGATGCAGATGACGTTCTATACCGGCACGCAGTTTCCCGCGCACTACCGCGATGGCGCCTTCATCGCCTTCCACGGTTCGTGGAACCGGGCGCCGGAGCCGAAGGCCGGATATCTGGTGGCGTTCGTCCCGTTCGACCCCAAGGGGATGCCGACCGGACGTTACGAGGTTTTTGCCGACGGTTTCGCCGGGCGCACCGTGGTGCACTCACCGGGCCAGGCGACTTATCGGCCGTGCGGCATCGCGCAGGGGCCGGACGGGGCCCTGTATGTGGCGGATTCCGTGCGCGGGAGGATTTGGCGGATTACCTATCGAACGCCTTAGCCGGCTGTTGTCGAGCCGGCTCAGCCGCCGACTTCCGCCAATAACCCGGAAATCATCCTCCCCGCCTGGGCTCCATAACCGGCGCCGAACAGATGATGATGGTTGAGGATGTGATAGACGTTGTAAAGCGTGCGGCGCACGCCGTAGCCCGGATCGCGCGGCCAGGCGGCATCGTAGGCATCGTAGAAGGCCGCGCCCGGTGAGCCGAACAGTTCGGTCATGGCGATGTCGGCCTCGCGGTCGCCGTAGTACACCGCCGGATCGAAGATCGTCGGCTCGCCGCCGCTTCCGTAGCCCCAGTTGCCCGACCACAGATCGCCGTGTAGCAGCGAGCATTGCGGGCGGTAGCCGTCGAAGAACGCGGGCAGCACCTCCAGCAGTCGCTCGCCGTCGGCAAGCAGGTCGTGCGGTGCGCCGTCGCTTTCCGCCAGGCGCAACTGCGGACCGAGGCGGCAGTCCCGCCAGAACGCGATCCATTCCGAGTGTCGGGTGTTGCACTGCGGGGTGCTGCCGATGGTGTTGTCGCGCGTCCAGCCGAAGGCGTCGGCGCTGTGCCGGTGCAGCCGGGCAAGCGCTCCGCCGAGTCTTGCGGGCGCGGCAGGGCCGCTGAGTTCCAGATGCTCCAGCGCCAGCCAGGCACGCCCGCCGGCAACGCCTTGGGCGATGGGGCGCGGAATCCGCAGTGCCTCGGCCGCGGCCAGCTCTTCCAGGCCTGCCGCCTCGGCGGCGAACATCTCCGCAGCCTGCGCCTGATTGAGTTTGATGAAGAACCGCCCGGCCGAGGTGTCGAGCAGGAAGGCGGCGTTGATCGAGCCGCCGCCGAGCGCGCCGGAGCTGCGGATTTCGACGGGACGCTGCAGGGTTCGGGCCAGTTCGCCGGTGATGTGCGTCAGTATGTCCATGCTGCTGAAGAGTGCTCCGGGTAGCGCGTAGGGCTAGAATGCGGCGATGTCCAGAGTACTGCGTCCTTTGTGCGACCGCATCGGTCGAGAGCGCGTCGATCGGGTGATCGCGCTGTTCTATGAGCGCCTGCGCGCGGATGCGCAGCTCGCGCCGTTCTTCGTCCACATCCGGGACTTCCCGACCCACGAACGTCAGATCGCCGATTTCTGGTGGATTGCCATGGGCGGCAAGGTGGCTGAGCCGGCGCCCGTCGACATGCTCGGCATCCACCGGCCCATGGGGCTGCGGCAGGAGGATATGGAACGCTGGCTGGTGCTGTTCGGCGAGGTGCTGGACGCCGAACTCGAACCCGAGCTGGCGCAGCAGTGGATGATCATGGCGCGGGGTATCGGCGAGCGCCTGGGCCGGGCAGCGATGGGATGATCGAGGCGCTGATGGCCGGCTTGCTGCTGGGGCTGGCCGCGGGCGTGGCGCCGGGGCCCATGCTGGCGCTGACCGTGTCGCAAAGCCTGCGTTACGGGCTGCGCGAGGGCCTGCGGGTGGCGGCCGCGCCGCTGCTGTCCGACCTGCCGATCATCGCGGTGACTCTGGCCGTGCTGATCAGCTTCGCGCAGACGCGTACCGTGCTGGGCGTGATCGCGCTGCTCGGCGGGGTCTACGTGGGTTTTCTGGCCTGGGAAACCTGGCGCAGCTCGCCCGCGGACATGCAGCCCTCGAAGGCTGGCGCGGGCTCGCTGCGCAAGGCGGTGCTGACCAACTTTCTCAACCCGCACCCCTATCTGTTCTGGGTGGCTGCGGGAGGCCCGTTCGTGCTCGGCGCGCTGCATGCCTCGGGTGTGTGGGCGGCGGCGGGCTTCATCGCGGCTTTCTACGTCATGCTGATAGGCGCCAAGGCGGTGCTCGCGCTGCTGGTTGGGCATTACCGCGGGTTGCTGCGCGGGCGCGCCTATGCCTACACCCTGCGCGTGTTGGCGCTGGGCCTGGCGGTGCTGGCGCTGGTCCTGCTGTCGGATGGTGTGCGGCTGCTCGGCTACTGAGTTCGCCCTACGCTCCACACGCTTCATCCTGCCCGCGTGTCCCCGGACCCAGGGTTTTCAGGCTTGCAGCAGCGTTTGCAGTCGCCCAATCAGGGTCATGATCTCTGCGTGCCGCTTGCCGTACTCGGCATGGTCGGCGGCGATGTTCGCGTGTGCCGAGCTTTCATGCACGTGCCGTGCAGCCATGGCTCGATCGAGTACGCCTCGGCGTCCCTCCTCCGCTCCTTCCCTTTGTTCGGCGATGGCGCGTTCGTGGTTGCGCGCCAGCGCTTCATGTGCGCGGATGCGCTGTATGTGCGCCTTGAGCTGGGCATCGCGCTCGCGCAGGTTCAGGGCGATGTTGTCGAGCTGGCGCTGGGCCTGTTCATTGTCGCGTTGCCAGCGGGCGGTATCGAGCAACCAGGACGCGTGCTGCCTGCTCCAGTCGCGATGTTCGCCGTGCATGTGGTCTTGGTCGGCCTGAATCATGATTCGGCTCCTTTGGTTAAGTCTGTCACTACGGATCCAGCAGGTTCCATTGCCCGGGGGCGAGGCCGTCCAGTGTCCAGGAACCGATGCGGTAGCGGATCAGGCGCAGGGTCGGATGGCCGACGGCCGCGGTCATGCGCCGTACCTGACGGTTGCGGCCTTCGCTGATCGTGAGCGCCAGCCAGCTGGTGGGTACGGTCTTGCGATAGCGCACCGGCGGATCGCGCGTCCACAGCGCGTGCGGCTCTTCGATGTGGTGGACCTTGGCGGGCCGGGTGAGGCCGTCCTTGAGCTGGACGCCTTCGCGCAGGGCCTGGAGGGCGGAATCCGCCGGCTCGCCCTCGACCTGGACCCAGTAGGTCTTGCTCATGGCATGCTTGGGATCGGCGACGCGCTGCTGCAGCCGGCCGTCGTCGGTGAGCAGCAACAGTCCCTCGCTGTCGCGGTCGAGCCTGCCGGCGGCGTAGACGCCCGGCACGTCGATATAGTCTGCCAGCGTGGCGCGCTGTTCGGCGTCGGTGAACTGCGTGAGTACGCCGTAGGGCTTGTTGAACAGCAGCAGCCGGCTCATGACGGCGTGCCGGCGGCTTCGCCCGACAGCAGCGCCAGCCAGTTGTCGCGGCGCCGTTCGCTCAAGCCCATCAGCTCGAACCAGGCCTGCAGCGCGTCAGGGTCCGGCGGCCGACGTTCGAGCGGGCCGTGTTCCGGGAGTTCGGCGGCGCATTCGATGCCGGTGAGTCGGCGAGCCAGCCGGACGGTGTCCTGATGCTCGTCGATGAGCAGCATGAGGCGCTTGGCGCCGCGGATCTTCATTTGCCCGATGGCCGGAATGTCCGTCAGCAGCGCCTCGAGGCTGCCGAAGCGGTGGAGCAGTTTTGCGGCGGTCGCCATGCCCACGCCGGGCACGCCGGGAATGTTGTCGACCTTGTCGCCGGCCAGGGCGAGCTGATCGGCGATCTGATCGGGGCGCACGCCGAACTTGCGCGCCACGGCACGCGGGTCGAGGGGCTCGCCGCGCGGGAAGTCCCACCAGTGGTCGTCCGCCCCGATCAGTTGGGCGAGGTCCTTGTCGGCGGTGATCAGCAACAGACGCTCGCCCTTGGCCCGCTCGCGCGCCGCCAGCGTGCCGATCAGATCGTCGGCTTCGAAGCGTGGGCTGCTGAGTTCGCACAGTCCGGCGGCGCGCAGGAAGACGCGGACCTGGGCGAACTGCTGGCGGAGTTCGTCGGGCGCTGGCGGGCGATTGGCCTTGTAGTCCGGGTAGATGTCGTTGCGGAAATTGGAGCTTACCGACTGGTCGAAGGCGAAGGCGATGCGCGAGGGTGCGCGTTCGGCGAATAGCCGCTGGGCGAAATCGAGAAAGCCGAGTACGGCGTTGGCCGGCCGGCCCTGGGCGTCGAGTAGATTGCCCGGCAGTGTGAACCAGGCGCGGAAGACGTAGATGCTGGAGTCGACGAGCAGGATCGGAGGCGACATGAAACCGTGCGGTTGTGCGAAGATGACCCATTATAGGGTCATCCTGGGATGCTGCGTGCGCCGGCTATAGGCGTGCAACCCCGCTGCGTCGCACCGCTTCGGCAATGGTTGGCGGAAGGATCTCGATCAGGCGCGGATCGAAGGGGTTGGGGATGATGTACTCGGGGTCGAATTCGAGTGCGTCGAGTTCATAGGCGTCGAGCACCGACTGCGGCACGGGCTCGTGCGCCAGTTCCGCCAGCGCGAACACGATGGGGCTGTCGGCCATGCTGCGCAGCATGGCCGCGGTGAATAGATCCGGGCCGGAGACACCGATGAACACGTCCGTTCCCGCGCAGGCTTCGGTTCAGCGTGCGTAGATCGGTGTCGGCTGCGAACTCCTGTTTGAACTCGCTGAGATCGGTTTCGAGAGCTTCTTCGAGGAACTTGCTGGACATTATCGAGGGGCTCTTCTGCAGAGTTCGAAGCAGTGTTTTTCTTGAGTCCGGTTTATTGGGTCCTGTGCGGGCGCGGCATCCTGCAGCAAGCGTTACCGTTACTGAAGGATAGTCAACGCTAGAGGATGACGTACGCTGATGAGGTGCTCGCCGCGTCGTGAGTGGACCCAGCCGCGGACGGTGATCTCGGCGCCGCGCAGAGATTCGAAGTCGACGCTCTCGAAGTACGGCAGATCCTTGCGGTCGATGCGCAGGGCGACTTTTCCTTCCAGGTCGATCCATTGCGCGTTGCGGCTGCGGCCAACGTGGACCACGCGCCCGCGAAGGATGTGAAAGCCCTCGGTCCTGGCCGCCAGCGTTCGGGTGGAAACCGGCTGGTAGCGTGGTAGCGCCCAGATGCCTGCATGTCTGCTGCGGGCCGAGGATTCGGTTTGCCCGTAGCAGGCCGCGTCCCAGAGATTGGGCGGTACCACGAGCGCGGTGGCGTAGCCTTCGCGCAGCAGGGCGGCGTTGATGCTGCTGCCGTCGGCGAGGTAGAGATGCGCCAGGGTGCGGCCGTAGTGGTCATGCCGGACGCGTCCGTAGCGCAGTGCCACGCTATCGCTGTTGCCGGCGAGCAAGCGCACCAGCGCGCGGCGGGCGGCCCGGGCAAAGGGTTGCGAGGCCTTGCCGCCATGTCCCAGTTCGGGAGTGTCGATGCCGATCAGACGCACATGGCGCCCGTCCGCCAGGATGATCGTGTCGCCGTCTATGACATGGGCGACTCGAGCATGGCTGTCGATGCGTCCGCTGGAGCAGTCGGCCGTGGCGTATGTGGCCGAACAAAAAAGGGCGCCCGCCAGGAGCGCCCCTTGCATCCAGCGGATGCGAGGCATTTTACATGCCGTAGCGGCGACGGAACTTGTCCACTTGGCCGGCGGTGTCGACGATCTTCTGCTTGCCGGTGTAGAACGGGTGGCACTGCGAGCAGACTTCGACCTGCAGGTCCGGCTTGCTGAACGTGGAGCGGGTCACGAAGGTGTTGCCGCAGCTGCAGCTTACCTTGATGTCATGGTAATCGGGGTGGATATCGGTCTTCATCGAGGCGTCCTCAAATGCATGCATGCGCCTGGCCTGCCCATGACCCCGGCGTGTCGCGCGCGGGCGGTTATTTCGAAAGGCTGCCAAAGGGAGCGGGATTTTACAGATAGACGGCGCGCGGGGCAATCCCCCAATGACCGAGAAAAAAACTTGGCGATGTTCTGAAGTTTTTTCGTTCGGTGCGCCAAATGCTTGTCCTGAAAAGGGTTGAGCCGTTTTCCACATTGTCTGTGGATAACTTTGTGGATGAGCTGAGGTCAACTGCGTAGCAGTGGCTTCAATGTTACGTTTGCATTAAGTTGTTCATTTTTTGATCATATCATGTAACATGATGAAATTGCTGTAAAAAAGTTTCGTCAAGAGGGGCGGCGCGGAATGCCGTCAATCCCGTGCATCGGGGTTTGCGCCGCGTCGTGCGTATGTGTATAAGGGCGCCCGGAAAGCTTATGAACAGGTCTCAGATGATGTCGTCTGCAACGCCCCAAGTGGGCTTCGTCAGCCTTGGTTGCCCAAAGGCGCTGGTAGATTCCGAACGTATCCTCACCCAGTTGCGGGCGGAAGGGTATGACATCTCGCCCAGCTATGAGGCGGCGGACCTCGTGGTGGTCAATACCTGCGGGTTCATCGACGCGGCAGTCGAGGAGTCGCTGGACGCCATCGGCGAGGCGCTGGCCGAGAACGGCCGTGTCATCGTCACCGGCTGCCTGGGCGCCGATTCGGAGCGCGTGCTGGAGGCGCATCCGCAGGTGTTGGCCGTGACTGGTCCGCACGCCTATGAAGAGGTCATGGGCGCGGTGCACGAGAACCTGCCCCCGCCGCACGATCCGTACACCAGTCTGGTGCCGCCACAGGGCGTGAAGCTCACCCCGCGCCATTACGCCTATCTCAAGATTTCCGAGGGCTGCAACCACCGCTGTTCGTTCTGCATCATCCCGAGCATGCGCGGCGACCTGGTCAGCCGCCCGATCGGCGAGGTGATGCAGGAAGCGGAGAATCTGGTCGATGCGGGCGTGCGCGAGCTGCTGGTGATTTCGCAGGACACCTCCGCCTACGGGGTGGACGTGCGCTACCGCACCGGTTTCTGGCGTGGGCGCCCGCTCAAGACGCACGTGCAGACGCTGGCCGAGGCGCTCGGCGAACTGGGGGCCTGGGTGCGCCTGCACTATGTGTACCCCTACCCGCACGTCGATGCGCTGATTCCGCTGATGGCCGAGGGCAAGATCCTGCCCTACCTCGACATCCCGCTGCAGCACGGCAGCCCGCGCATTCTCAAGGCGATGCGCCGCCCGGCCGCGGCCGAGAAGGTGCTCGAACGCATTCACAACTGGCGCGCGCAGTGCCCCGATCTGACGCTGCGCAGCACCTTCATCGTCGGTTTCCCCGGTGAGACGGAAGAGGATTTCGAGACGCTGCTCGAGTTCATCGGCGAGGCCGGGCTGGACCGTGTCGGCGCCTTCGCGTATTCGCCGGTCGAGGGTGCGACGGCGAATGAACTGCCGGGCGCCGTGCCGGAAGAACTCAAGCAGGAACGCCTTGAGCGCTTCATGGCCCGCCAGGCGGAAATCAGCACCGCTCGCCTGCAGGCCAAGATCGGACGGCGGTTGCGCGTGCTGGTGGACGAGGTCGGCGAGGAAGGCGCGACGGCGCGCAGCGCGGCCGACGCTCCGGAGATCGACGGCCTGGTCTATGTGGACGGAGCGATCGACGTGCAGCCGGGCGATTTCCTCGAAGTCGAGGTGACCGACGCCGACGAGCACGATCTGTGGGCGCGCCTGCGGACTGATTGATCCGGCGGCTGGGCCTATACTTCGAAGCTCGGGCGCATGGGACGGCAAGAGACGATATGGACCGGAATAAGCGGATAGCACGGCGGCATTTCCTGCGGCGCAGCGTCGGCGCGGCGCTGGGCACGGCGGTGCCGCTGCTTTGGAGCGGCGGCGCCGAAGCCGGGAAAGTGTCCAAGTCGGCCATGGCCTACCGCAACAGCCCGAATGGCGGACAGTCGTGTTCCGGCTGCATCTACTTCCAGCCCGGAGCGAACGCCGCTGCGCCGGGCACGTGTTCGGTGGTCGCCGGCAGCATCAGCCCGCGCGGCTACTGCATCGCTTTCTCGCCCAAGGTCTGATCGTGCGGCCGCTCGATCTCCGTCTGGCCGCCGACTGCATTCAGCTCGGAACGCTGCACGGCAGCCGCCTGCTGCTGATGAACAACGCGCTGGTGCCGTGGTTCATCCTGGTTCCGGACACGCCGCACACGGAGTTCTACGAGCTGCCGGCGGCGCAGCAGAGCGCCGTGCTCGCCGCCGTCAATGCGCTGTCCGGTCTGCTCAAGCAGCGGCTTGCCGCGCAGAAGACCAACGTGGCCGCTATCGGCAACGTCGTGTCCCAGTTGCATGTCCACGTCGTCGGTCGTCGTGCGGACGACTTCTGCTGGCCCGGCGTGGTGTGGGGCGCGCAGCAGCGTGAGGCCTACTCGCAGGACGAAGCCGAGCGCATCGCCGCGCTGGTGCGCGAGGGTTTGGGCACGGCGTTCGTGCCCGACGCGACTCAGTAGACGGGCACCAGGGAATACCCCTTGGCCTCATAGCCGACGGCCGAGATGTAGCCGTTGCCCACGGCCTGCACGCCGGGGATCAGCATGTCCGGCGTCACGTCCATGCCCTTCATGGCGATGCCGCAGGCCTGGAACCCGATCCCGGTTTTGTGCAGTTGCCCGATCTGCTTCTGGATGCCCGCCACGGCGCGCTGGTCCATGTAGCTTATGCCTCGGCGGTCGCGGGTCAGGAATGCCACGTCAGGGCCGACGAACACGACGATGAGATGGGGCGTGACGTGTTGTTCGCGCAGACCTTTTTCCGTCATGCCGATGACCCTGAGCACATGATCGACGCGGCCGGGATTGTTGACCGAAACGAGAAACACGGCCTTGGCCTCGTGGAGGCCGCTGAGCGCTTGCTGATCATTGAGCGGGGCGGCGCCGGCGTAGCCGGTCAGTCCGAGCGCCAGCACGAGGCCGGCGAGCAGTCGCAGAAAGGCGTTGGGGCGAAGAGTCGTGGGCATGGTTGTCCTCCTGGGGATGGATGCCGCCGCAGTGCGTGGCGAGCCCCTATGCTTTAGCAGGTGTTCGCTGTTTTTGCGCCTGGCTTGGTGTTTATGCCCGGGAGGCGGCGGCGTCGCGTTCGGCGTAGTGCGCCAGAAGCGTCAGCAGCAGCCCGCCTGCGGCGATGGCGGCGCTCACCGCGCAGACGGGCAGCCATCCTGCGCGCGCGAAAAGCACCGGTCCCAACACGGAGCCCAGCGCGCCGGCGGCGTAGTACGCGAACATGTACGTGCCGTAGATGTGATTGCGTGCGCTTGGCTCCAGCGCCAGCAGACGGGTCTGATTCGCGACCTGGGCGGCGAAGCAGCCCGTATCGAACAACACGACGCCCAGCGCGATGGCCGGGATCGACGTGGCCGCCGCGTAGAGCACGGCGCAGCCGGCCAGCGCGGTCGCCAGTCCGAGCGCGATGACCGGACGGAATCCGACGCGGTCGGCAAGACTTCCCGCCGGTCGCGTCGTCAGCAGCCCGAGCAGGCCTGCAAAGCCGAACAGACCGACTTGCGTCGGATTGAGGCGCAGCGGCGCATCGGACAGGCTCAAGGCGAGCGTCACCCACAGTGCGCTGAACACGAAGAACCAGCAGGCGCCGACCAGGATTCCTTCCCGCAACAGCCGATGGCGCAGCAATAGTCCCGGCATCGAGCGCAGCAGTGCCCAGTAGCCTGCGCTGTCGGAATGCGCTTCGCGTACCGCGGGGATCGCGCGCATGGAGGCGATCCCGAGCAGGACGGCGGCGGCGCCGAAACACAGCAGCATGCCGCGCCAGCCGGCGTGCTGAGTGAGGACTCCGCCCGCGAATCGACTGAGCAGAATGCCGGCGGAGATGCCGCTCGCCACGGTGCCCAACGCCTTGCCGCGCGCTGCGGCCGGCGCCAGATGGAAGGCCGCCGAGGCGAGATGTACCGCATTGGTTGTTGTGTCCTGTTTTACCCTTGGAAGCTCATGCAGAGCCCCTCGAAAGTGTCGGAACAAGGCGCAGTGCGCAGGCAATGGTTTACCCCTTATCAAGCGCTGCAACGCGGTTCCGGCGCTTTCGGGGGGCTCCCTTCGGGCGTGTTGCTGACCGGCCATCTGCGGCGTTGTGCTTGCTTGAAAGGGCTAGCCATTCCCGCACAAGCACGTCTTGCATCTGACCGGTCAGCGACACGCTGAATGTGCTTCCAAGGGTAAAACAGGACACAAAAGCACCGACGATGCAGCAGGCAACGGCCAATGCGGTCAGCGAGGGAGCTAGCGCGGCCGCGAGCAGTGCCGCCCCGAGCGCGAAGAACTGCATGCAGACCAGCCGTGCCGGCGCGATCCTGTCGCCTAGCGGGACCAGCAGCAGAATCCCCGCCATATAGCCGAACTGCAGGCACCCGGCGATCAGTCCCGTGGCGGCCAAGGGTGCGTGCAGCGTCTGCGCGACGGCCGGCAGGGCGTAGTTGTTGGCGATGGCGATGCCAGCCGCCGCGGCGACGAAGAGGGTCGTCGCCGGGCGGCGGGAGAGCGGCATGGCGCTGTGTTCGGCGTTCGCGTCCATGCCGGGTGGTCGCCTATGCCGACGCGCTCTTGCGCGCGGTGATCTCCACCTCGACCAGCATCGCCGGGTCGACGAACGGCAATACGTGCAGCAGCGTCAGCGCCGGACGGATGTCGCCGAACGCTTCGCCGTGCGCGCGACCGGCCTCCTGCCATTGCGCCACATCCGTTACGTAGAGCCGGCTTTGCACGACGTCGGCCAGGGCGAATCCGGCCTCCTGCAGCACGCCTTCCAGCTTTTGCAGGATATAGCGCGTCTGTGAGTACAGGTCGTCGCCGACGATCTTGCCGTCGGGTCCTCCGGCGGCCGTCGCCGAAACGAAGAGCATGTCGTCGACCTGCACGGCTCGCGAGTAACCGAGCGTCTGTTCGTAGCTGGAACCGGACGAATGAAGCTTGCGCATGGGTATCTCCTTGGGCGGGTTATTATTAACTACTTGGGTAGTGTATATATTAACTACTGAAGTAGTGCAAATATTTTTGGCGACGTGTGATAACTTCTCGCCATGAGTTCCTCCCTGTCCGACGATCTGCTCGCAGCCCTGGTCCGCCTGGGTTTCACGCAATACGAGGCGCGTGCCTATTACGCACTGTTGCAGCAGTCGCCGTTGAACGGCCACGAGGTGGGCAAACTGGCGCAGGTGCCGCCGTCCAAGATCTACGAGACCCTGCAGCGGCTGGAAACCAAGGGCGCCGTGCTGGTGCAGCGCTCGGAGCCGGTGCGCTATGCCGCGGTGCCCTACCGCGAAGTGCTGGGCGGCATTCGCCGTCGCATCGAGAGCGACCTGGATTTGGCGGGCGAACAGCTGTCTACGCTGCCGGCGCCGCGCGAGGCGGGGCTGGTGTGGTCGCTACGGGACCGGGCGGCGATTCTCGCGGCGTGTCAGGCACACATCGAAGCCGCCGAGCGCTCGCTGTTCGCGGCGGTGTGGGACGAGGAGATACCGGAGCTGCGCGCTGCCCTGGAGCAGGCCAGCGCGCGCGGCGTGGATGTGCACGTGGCCGTCTACGGTACCGAGACGCTGCACGGGCCGGTCAGTTATGACCTCGCCGATTGTGGGGAGAGCGCGCGTCAGCGTCTCGGCGGGCGGCGCCTGTCGGTGGTCGTGGCGGATTTTCGCGACGCGATCATCACCGAATTCGGTACGGCAGGCGGGGACGAGGCGGTGGTCACCAACAACGCGGTGCTCAGCCTGCTGGCCGTGGAATACGTCAAATCGGACGTGCTTGGGCGTTTGCTGATCGACGCCATGGGCGATCCGCTGTACCGCGAGGTGCGGGAAAATCCTTTGACGAGGGCGCTGCTGGAATAGGGCGGCGGCCGCTACTGCGCGTCCGGGCGTGTCTATGAGTGGTCGCAGGTGCTGCCGGACGCACCTGCGACCGTATCAACTAGCCTTTGTAATGCGGGTTGACGGCGTCGACGGGCAATGCGTTGATCCAATCCCAGGAGTTGCCCAGGTAGATGGTACCGCCGACGATAGTCGGATTGACGATGCCGAAGCGACCGCCGACATAGTGCTTGCCCAGTTCGGTGCCGGTCACGGAGTTTAGCGCGTAGACGTAGGGTCCGGTGGAAACGTATAGCGCGCCATCGTAGTAGGTGGCGGCGCCGCGCCCGGCGCCGGCCGGACCGGCGTCCGGCACGCTCCAGGTCCACAGCAGCTTGCCGGTTTTGAGATTGCGAGCCTGGTAGACGCTGTTGACCGGCGTACCGACGTAGACCACACCGCCGTGGATCATCGGCATGCCGCCCTTGAAGGCCGGTGGCAACGGACCGCGCCCCATGTTGTGGCTCCACAGAATCTTGCCTGTCTTGGCCGACATGGCCTGTACGGTGGTATTCACGGTCTTGTGACCGTTCTTGACCCGCTTGTCGACCACGGTGTCCTGCACCACGATACCGTTGGCCACGGCTGGCGCCACATCGCCCAGGCCGGTGTTCACCGCGCCTTTTATGCCTTGTTTCCAGAGCACTTTTCCAGTTTTGGCGTTCAGGCAGTAGATATAGGGCACGACCGACATGCTGACGTAGACGCGTCCGTCGTAGACCGCGGGATCGGACATGTTGGCGATGCCGCCCACGTGGGTCTTCCAGATCTTTTTGCCGTCCTTGGCGTTGATGGCGAAGATGTTGCCGGCGCCGGTCGAAACGTAGAGCTTGCCATGCGCATAGGCCGGCGTCGGCATTGCTTCGCCCTTGGTGAGGAACATCCACTGGAATTTCCCGGTGTTCCTGTTCAGGGAGATCACGCCATTGAAGCTTTCGTCCTCGCCGCGCGAGGTTTTGCCGGTCTGCGCATACTTGACCACGTGAGCGAAGTTGAACGACACGCTGCCGGCCGAGAGATATACGCTCCTGCCGGCGACTACCGGATCGCCCATCAGGTTGTTCTGCACCGGACTGGTGCGCCAGATCAACTGACCGGTTCGCGCGTTCACCGCATAGGCGAACATATCGTCGCTTTCGCCGTAGATGGTGCCATCTACGGCGGTCACCCCGAGCGCATTGCCCATGAACTGCGTCTGCACCGGCAATGCCTCGCGTTCACCGTATACGCCGTTTCCGAATGGAATCTTGTCGCTCAGTGGCCAGGCGCGCGCTTCGGCGAAATTCCAGCCCACACCTTGGCGCAGCCACTTCGGGGCGTCGTTGCCGACAGGGAAAGCGGCGTTGTGCCGGGCATTCGCGTACGCCGAAGTCCATTCGCGGGGGAATCCATCTCGGTTGGCCGCGGAGGGGGCGTTCTGGGGCATGTAGACGCGCTGAAATGGACCGTGTGCAGCGATCGGCAGCGTTCCCGTCCAGGTCGAAGACGCCGGGTTTTGCGTCGCCGTGTTGGCAAAGGCGTACAGAGGCGCGCTCAGTGACATAACTGAGGCGCTGAGTGCGATGAGTCTAAGTGTCTTGGAAGTATCCATCTTTATGTCCGACTCCTGTCTATTCGAGGCAGCAAGTCAGACTGTCTGTGCCCTGGCGCGTTTCATCAAAACTTTCGTTTCCCCATTTTCAGGATTTATATCTGTTTATTATTAATTGGTTATATTCGGGACTGGCATTGCCCGCGTGGCTCCGCAGCAAAGCCGCTGCGCCAGTTTCATGTGTGAGGAATGTGCGGCGCTTTGGCGAGTTGTCCCGATACGGCCTTTCAGCCGTTTGCGGGAGTGGCCTCGACGGCGGCGATGGCGCCATCCGTGTCGATCTCGATGCGTAGTTCCGCCGGCGAGCAGCACACGCGGCAGTCCTCGATCAGCGTTTGACAGCCGGCGCTCAGGTCGATTTCCACCTCGAAGGGCTCGCCACAGCTCGGGCAGTCGATGCTGACGTATTCGACGGGGCGGCTCATGCGCCCTGCTCCGGCTGTGAACGATGCTGCTTCGGCCGGATAGCCAAACTTGCCGAGTGTCCTTTCTCTGTCCCTGTGCGCATCAGCATGTTGCCGAGGTGTCCTTCAGTATGTACGCCAGCAGATCCGTGATGAGACGGATGCGCGGCGCACGCTTCAAGTCGGGATGCATCACCAGCCAGATCGTGCGCGGCGCAGGTTCGTCGTGATCGGGAATTGCCATCAGTTCAGAAGTATCGGCGGCGAGAAAACGCGGCAAGATGGTAATGCCCAGCCCTGAGCGGGCAGCGTGCAACAAGGAGGTCAAATCGTTGCTGCGCAGAACGAAGGGGCGGCCCTGGGCGACCTGCTCGAGCCAGCGCTGCTGCGGAACCGCGCGCAGGCTGTCATCGTATCCGACGAAGCGCCAGTCGGCTTCCGGCCTGGAGAGCCACTGCGGCGTTCCATACAACCCGTAGCGCATCCGTCCCACACGCCGGACCACCAGTCCAGGGGCGGTGGGCCGGGACATGCGGATAGCGATGTCCGCCTCTCCGCGCGCCAGATTCGCTTCCCGGCTTTCGCCAACGACGTCCAGGTTGATGTCGCGCCACTCGGACTGGCGTTTCGCCAGACTGGGTACCAGCAGATGGCTGGCCGGCACCGGCGGGGCCGAAATCCTGACCGTCCCTTCGAAGGCGCTGGCCCCTACGGCGGCGCGGGCGAACGCCAGCGCTTCGTCGTCAAGTCGTGTTGCGCGGGCGGCGAGAGCCTGGCCTTCGGCGGTCAGCGTCCAGCCCCGTGGCAGCCGTTCGAACAACCTCAGGCCCAGTGTTTGTTCGAGTGCGTCGACACGCCGGGCGACCGTCGAATGCTCCACCCTCAGCTGCCGTGCAGCGCCTGACAGGCTTTCTGTTCGGCTGAGAATCAGGAAGTAGCGGACGTCGTCCCACTGCAACCTCCTCGCCAGGGCGATATCGATATCTGTTCGTTTTTGCAAAGTCGATGCGTTTTTTTACGATGAACAGTCGATTCTGATGGAGTCATTGCGATTCCTCAAACGCAAATCCCTTTCAATTTCTAAAAATAAGAAGGAAATTAGCATCGCCATATATGTGCAATTTCACACATAGACTGTGTGCCGTTTGCCAATTTCCTATTGCCTTCGGGCGGCTTAGGCTATGCATCCAACAGCTTGAGTCAGGGGAGCAGCCATGCAGTTCGGTAAAAGCGTTTCGGTACAGGTCGGCATCCGGGCTTACGGAGATGCGGCCGGGGCCCACCGGCGTCTCGAATCCCGTAACTCTGCGGGATCCATTCTGTTACGTCCCCAAGCAAGGAAGCCATCATGATTTACGTTATCGATCTTGAGTACATCGCCCCATTGGCCGAAGTCGAAAGGCATCTGGAAGAACATCGCGAGTTCCTGAGGCGCCACTATGCGCAGGGGCATTTTCTGATGTCCGGCCCCAAGGAACCGCGCACCGGCGGCATCATCCTCGCGCAGGCCGAATCGCTCGAGACGGTTAGGCAATGGGTGGCGGAAGATCCGTTTCATGCGGCCGGTGTCGCGCGCTACGAGGTCACCGGCTGGGCGCCGAACATGTCCGCGCCGGGCTGGCCGGGGGAGTGACCGGCCGGCTCATGCGCCCTACTCCGGCAGGAAAGTCTCGATCAGGTCGTTGAGGAAGTGCCAGCCGAGCCGGCTGGGGCGCAGCCGCTCGCCTTCCGCTTCCAGCAGCTCGCGCGCGACGGCCTGCTCGATACCCGCCGCCAGGTGTTCGCGGGGCAGCCCGGTGCGTGCCTCGAACAGGGCGATGTCGAAGCCGTCGCGCAGGCGCAGCGCGTTGAGCATGAACTCGAATACGCGCGCATCCGCCTCGATGCGGCTCTCCCCACCCCAGGCCTTGCCGGCCTTGACACCGGCCATGTACTGCGCCGGCTGGCGCAGCTTCCAGCGGCGCACGATGCTGCCGTCGGCCGGGTGGGTGAGCTTGCCGTGCGCGCCGGCGCCGAGGCCGAGGTAGTCGCCGAAGGTCCAGTAGTTGAGGTTGTGGCGGCAGCGCCGGCCCGGCTGCGCGTAGGCGGAGACTTCGTACTGCGCGTAGCCGGCGGCGTCGAGCCGTTCCTGCGCCTCCTGCTGCATGGCGGCGATCAGGTCGTCGTCGGGCAGCTCGGGCGGGTTGGCGTGGAACAGCGTGTTCGGCTCCAGCGTGAGCTGGTAGTAGGACAGGTGTTCGGGGGCGAAGGCCAGCGCCGTGTCGAGGTCGGCGCGCGCGGCGGCGGAATCCTGCCCCGGCAGGCCGAACATGAGGTCGAGGTTGAGGTTGTCGAAGCCGGCGCGGCGGGCGATGTCGGCCGCGCGGCGGGCTTCGTCGCCGTCGTGGATGCGGCCCAGGCGCTTGAGCGTGTCGGCGTCGAAGCTCTGGATGCCGATGGACAGGCGGTTGATGCCGAGACTGCGGTAGTCGGCGAAGCGGGCCTGCTCGAAGGTGCCGGGGTTGGCTTCCAGGGTGACTTCCAGGTCCGGGCGCAGCGGCAGGCGCATGCGCAGGCCGTCGAGCAGGCGCTCCATCGCGGCGGCGGAGAACAGGCTGGGCGTGCCGCCGCCGATGAACACGCTCTCGATGCGCCGACCCCAGACGCGCGGCAGCTCCTCCTCGAGGTCGGTCAGCAGCGCGTCGACATAGTCGTGCTCGGGCAGCTCGCCGTCGTTCTGGAACGAGTTGAAGTCGCAGTACGGGCACTTGCGCACGCACCAGGGCAGATGCACGTAGACCGATAGCGGGATGGCCTGATCGAAGCCCATCGCTGCGTTCACTGCCCGGTCAGCTCGGCGAGCAACCGACGCAGCGCCTGGCCGCGGTGGCTGAGGCGGTTCTTCTCCTCGGCGGGCAGTTCGGCGGCGCTCACGTCGCGGCCGGCGACCTGGAACAGCGGGTCGTAGCCGAAGCCGCCGCTGCCCCGAGACGCGTCGAGAATGCGGCCCTCCCAGGCGCCTTCGGCGATCAGCGGCGAGGGGTCTTCGGCGTGGCGCATGAACACGACCACGCTGCGAAAGCGTGCGCTGCGCGCCGCGGGCGGCAGCTCGGCGAGGGCGGCCAGCAGCTTGGCGTTGTTGGCCGCATCGTCACCGTCCGCGCCGGCGTAGCGCGCTGAATAGATGCCGGGCGCGCCGTTGAGCGCGTCGACCTCGATGCCGGAGTCGTCCGCGATGGCCGGCAGGCCGGTGTGGGCGGCGGCGTTGCGCGCCTTGAGGATGGCGTTCTCGACGAAGCTCAGGCCGGTTTCATCGGCCTCGGGCACGCCGAAATCGGATTGCGGCAGCACGTGCACGCCAAGATCGGCGAGTATGGCGCCCAGTTCCCGCACCTTGCCGAGGTTGCCGGTGGCGAGGACGATGCGGTCGATTCCGGTCAGTCGGTCCATGGGTGATGCATCCGTGTGGGCGAAAAAGCGTGATTGTACCCAAGGGTACGCAGCATGAATGGATGCGCGTGTGTGAACAGGCCTAGATCGCACTGCCGGCGCGGCTGCGCGCCCGCGCCAGCAGCAGGGTCAAGGCGGTCGCCGTGAGGACCATGGCCAGCGCCAGTTCCCAGGCGCTGCTCAGGGAGCCGCTGAAGCGGGCGAGCAGGCCGGCGCAGGCGGGGCCGATGGCGAGACCGGCGAAGAAGGTGCCCGACACCATGCCGGCCGTGACGGCGACTTCGCCGAAGGCGGCGTCGCGAATCAGCATGCTCATGGCGATGGCGCTTGCCGGCACGGCGCTCAGGCCGAAGCCGGCAGCGGCGAGCCAGAGCAGCGCGGGGGTATGTGCCGCGCTGTGCAGCGCCACGGCGACCGAAGCCGAGGCGCCCAGCAGCAGGCCGCCGAGCAGCAGGGCCTCCTCACGCAGTCTGGCGCTCAGCGGCGTTGCCAGCAGGCGCGAAACAGCGCCGGCGACGCCGAACAGCGCCAGCAGCAGGCCGGCGGTGGTTTTTGCCATGCCGAGATCCGTCCCGTATGCGGGCAGATAGGTGACGAAGGTGGCGATGGCGCTGCCGACGCAGAACTGCGTGCCCATCAGCAGCGCCAGCAGGCCGTTCGGGCGTGGCGCCCGCCAGCTCGCCACGCTGCCGGCCGGGTGTTCGGAGCGTTTCAGCACGGCGAGTCCAAGCGCCAGTGCCAGCAGCGCGAGGAGCAACAACAGCGCGAAGGCGCCGCGCCAGCCGATATGCAGGGCGCAGATCGGCAACACGAGGCCGGAGAACAGGGCGGCGAAGGAGATGCCGGCCTGTTTGAGCCCGACCACGAAGGCCCGGCGCTGGGGCGCGACGCGACGGGCGATGAGCAGGTTGGTGGCCGGATTGGACAGCGCCTGTGCCAGCCCCAGCGGTGCGGTCGCCAGCAGCAGCGTGTAGAAGCCGGGAAGCCCCACGGTCAGGCCGAAGGTGAGCGCGACCATGGCGAACAGCAGGAGCAGCGAGTGGCGTACGCCGAGGCGGTTGACCAGCAGTCCCGCCCAAGGCGACAGCGCGGCGGCCGTACCGTAGGACGCCATGGTGAAGTAGCCCAGCGACGCGGGGGTGATCGTCAGCTCATGGACGAGCTGTGGGCCGAGCGCGCTGATCGCATAGAGCAGCGCGTTGGGCAGGGCCATGGCCAGCACGAGCAGCAGGCGCATGCCCCAGGTTCGGCTGGGCGTGTCGGTCGTGCTGGGCATGGGGAGATCCAGAGCGTGGGTCGGTGAACGGCGCGCATCCGCCGTGCGTGCACGTTCGATCCCAACCGGCGTGCCGGAGTTCCTCCGCCGTTGGCCCTAGCCCTCCAGCGCGGCGCGCTGCGCGGCGATGATCTCGCCGATGCCCTTCTCCGCCAGCTCGAGCATGGCGTCGAATTCGTCGCGGCGGAAAGCGTGGCCCTCGGCGGTGCCCTGCACTTCGATGAAGTGCCCGGCGTCGTTCATGACCACGTTCATATCGGTTTCGGCGGAGGAGTCCTCGGCGTAGTCGAGGTCGAGTACGGGCGTGCCCGAGTGGATGCCGACCGACACCGAGGCGACCATGCCGTGCAGCGGGTCGCGCTTGAGCTGGCCCTTCTTGCGCAGCTTTGCGACGGCGTCGCAAAGCGCGACCCAGGCGCCGCTGATGGAGGCGGTGCGGGTACCGCCGTCGGCCTGGATGACGTCGCAGTCGACGGTGATCTGGCGTGCGCCGAGAGCTTCCAGGTCCACGGCCGCGCGTAGCGAACGGCCGATCAGGCGCTGGATCTCCATGGTGCGTCCGCCCTGCTTGCCGCGGCTGGCTTCGCGCGCCATGCGCGAGCCGGTGGAACGCGGCAGCATGCCGTATTCGGCGGTGACCCAGCCCTGATTGGAGCCCTTGAGCCAGGGCGGCAGGCGTTCCTCGACGGTGGCCGTGCAGATCACTTTCGTGTCGCCGAAACTGACCAGCACGGAGCCTTCCGCGTGGCGCGTGTAGTGGCGCTCGAAGTTGATCTGGCGCAGTTCGTCGGGGGCTCGGCCGCTCGGTCGCATGCATGACTCCTGGTCTTTAGCAGAGGCGCCGCATTATAGGCGCGTGAGCGACGACAGGCCATGCGTGCGGGGATGGCGCGTAGAATGGCGCCACACGAATTCAAGGAGATCGGCATGGTACAGAGCATGACGGCGTTTGCGCGCCGTGAGACGCAGGGCGATTGGGGCACGCTGATTTGCGAATTGCGCAGCGTGAACCACCGCTACCTGGATATCAGCTTTCGCATGCCGGAAGAGCTGCGGGCGACCGAGGGTGCGGTGCGCGAGCGGCTGCAGGCAAAGCTTGGACGCGGCAAGGTGGAGTGCGCCCTGCGCTATCAGGCGCCCAGTACGGCCAGCGTCGGCGTGGAGGTCGATCACGCCCAGGTGCAGGCGTTGCTGGAGGCCTGCGAGCAGGTCGAGGGTCTGATGGGCGCATCGACCCAGTTCAATGCGCTGGATGTGTTGCGCTGGCCGGGCGTGGTGCGCGAGGCCAGCCGGGATCTCGCGCCCTTGCAGAAGGCGGCGACGGCGTTGGTCGGCGAGACGCTCAAGGACTTCGCCGCCGCGCGCCAGGCCGAGGGCGAGCGTCTGACGGTACTCATCCGCCAGCGTGCCGAGGTGGTGACCGAACAGGTGCTGCGCGTGCGTGCGCGGCGCCAGGATCTGGTGGCCGGCCTGCGCGACAAATACCGTGCGCGTCTGGCCGATCTCGGCGTGGAGGCTGATCCGGGTCGACTGGAGCAGGAACTGGCGATCGCTGCGCAGCGGCTGGACGTGGACGAAGAGCTGGACCGCCTGGACAGTCATCTCGCCGAGTTGGCGTCGGTTCTGGGCAGAGACGAGCCGATCGGGCGGCGCCTGGACTTCCTGATGCAGGAGTTCAACCGCGAGGCCAATACGCTGGGTTCCAAGTCCTCGGATATCGAGACCACGCAGGCGGCGATGGAACTCAAGGTGCTGATCGAGCAGATGCGCGAGCAGATACAGAACATCGAATAGGCGGTCCCAGAGCGTTGCCTAGGGGGAGTATGGAAACAAGGTCTGAGGAGACGGGATCATGAAGAAGGTCTACGCGGCCCCCGATTCGCTCCGTGCCGGCCACGTGCTCAATCTGCTCCAGCAGTCCGGCATAGAGGCGCAAATGCGCAACCTCTACCTCGGCGGCGGTGTCGGCGATCTGCCGGTCAACGAGTGCTGGCCCGAGGTCTGGGTGGACGACGCGGACGAGATGCGTGCGCTGGCGTTGCTGGCCGAGCTTTCGCAGGTTGAGGCCGCGCCGGGGCCGGCCTGGACCTGCCCGAACTGCGGCGAGTGCAACGAGGGGCAGTTCACCGAGTGCTGGCGCTGCGGCACGCAGCGCCCGGAGTAGGTCTGGGGTCGCATCGGCTCGTGCAAAACCTTTTTTGCAACTGCCTTCGGGGGCTTGATATCGCGTCATTCGGCCATACATAAGGGACAGCGATAAACCAAGTGATTTCAAGGAGGTGTCCCATGTCTATGGTTCGCTATCAGCCCTTTGGAGTGCTCAATCAGTTGTACCATGAAATGGATCGCGCGTTCGCTTTGCCGGAACGTGGCGAGGAGGCGGCCACCAGCGATTGGCTGCCCGCGGTGGACATCAAGGAAGAGGAAAACGCATTCGTGATCCATGCCGATGTGCCCGGCGTCGAGCCCAAGGACATCGAAGTGCATATGGAAGACGGTGTGCTCAGTATCCGCGGCGAGCGCAAGTTCGACAGCGAGGAAGAGAAGGAAGGCTACAAGCGCGTCGAACGCGTGCGCGGCAGCTTCTTCCGCCGATTCACGCTGCCGGATACCGCCGATGCGGAGAATATTTCCGCGCGGGTGGAGAAGGGCGTGCTGGAAGTGCGCATTCCCAAGCAGGAACGCGTGCGGCCACGCCGCATCACCGTTGAAGGCTGACGGTGGCCGGGGCGCCGTTTGCGCGGCGCCCCGTAACACCTGAGGCAGGTGGAACCCATGGAGTTCAAGGACTACTACGAACTGCTCGGCGTACCGCGCGACGCGGAGCCGGACGCGATCAAGAAGGCCTATCGCCGTCTGGCGCGCAAGTACCATCCGGATGTAAGCAAGGAGCCTGATGCGGAAGCGCGTTTCAAGGAGGTCAACGAGGCCTACGAGGTGCTTAGCGACTCGGAGAAGCGTTCAGCCTACGATCGTCTCGGCGCCAACTGGAAGGCGGGACAGGATTTTCGGCCGCCGCCCGGTTGGGAACAGGCGGCGGACTTCGGCGCGGGCCACGGTTTCGGTGGCGCGCAGTTCAACGCCAGCGGTTTCAGCGATTTCTTCGACGCCCTGTTCGGCGGCGGCTTCCGCCAGGCCGGAGCGGGTGGCGGGCATGCCGGTGCGGCTGGATTTCGGGCGCGCGGACAGGATCAGGAGGCCGAGTTGTCTCTGGACCTGGAAGCCGCCTTCCACGGTGGCCGTCAGAGTCTGCGCATGGGGAACGGCCGGACCCTGTCGGTGAACATTCCCGCCGGCGTGGGCGATGGGCAGCGTATCAGGCTGTCCGGCCAGGGCGCAGCCGGCATGGGCGGCGGCCCGGCCGGCGATCTGTATCTGAGCGTGCACATACGTCCGCACTCGCTGTACCGCGTCGATGGGCGCGACATTTATCTCGATCTGCCGCTGACGCCCTGGGAGGCCGCGCTGGGCGCGACGGTGACCGTGCCGACGCTGGCCGGCAAGGTCGAGCTGAAGATTCCGGCAGGTTCGCGCACTGGGCGCAAGATGCGTCTCAAAGGGCGCGGCATGCCGGGCAAGACGCCGGGCGATCTGTATGTCGTGCTCAAGATCGAGACGCCGCCGGCGGAGACCGAGGAGCACCGCGAGTTCTACGAACGCATGCGCCGTGAACTGCCGTTCGATCCGCGCGCACATCTCGCCTGAGTGACGGTTCGCTAGGCGGGGGTATTTTCCGCTACCCAGCGCTGGCTGCCGTCGCGCAGGTCCTCGCGCTTCCAGAACGGTGCGCGGTGCTTGAGCGCTTCGATCAGGTGACGGCAGGCCTCGAAGGCGGCGCCGCGGTGCGCCGACCAGGCGGCGGTCAGGACGATGGGGTCTCCGGGGCGGATGAGGCCCACGCGGTGCACGATCAGGGCGGCGTTCACGGGCCAGCGTTCCAGCGCTTCGGCGGCGATGTGCTCCAGCTCGCGTTCGGTCATGCCCGGGTAGTGTTCCAGAAAGAGCTGTTCCACGTCGTCGCCGGCGTTGAAGTCGCGCATGGTGCCGACGAATACCGAGGCAGCTCCCGTCTTGCCGTCGTCCAGAGCCGCCGCGCGCTCGAAGGCGGCCAATTCCGACCACGGTTCGAAATGCGTCTCTTCCAGGCGTACCAGCGTGCGGCCGTGTTGGATTCGTGTCATTCAGCCCCCGGTCACCGGGGGGAAAAAGGCCACTTCGTCGCCGTCGGCGAGGACGTGGTCGCCGGCGACGTATTCCTGATTGACGGCCGCGAGCACGCGCGGCGGCATGTCCGCGCCGTGCAGGTGCTTCCAGGCCTCGCCGACCGTAGTGGCGTCGCCTGCGTCGAGGATGTCCTCGCCGCGCCCGACCTGTTCGCGCAGGCTGGCGAAATAGCGGATGGTGATGCTCATGTTTCTGTTAGTCTCTAACGCCGTTTCCGAGATTCTAGCCCAGGAGGGTGTTCGACCATGAGCGAATTGACTCACTTCGACCGCAACGGCGAAGCCCACATGGTCGATGTAGGAAGCAAGGACGAGACCCTGCGAGTCGCCGTTGCCGAAGGGCGCATCCACATGCGCGTGGAAACGCTGGATCTGGTGCGCCGCGGCGGACACCGCAAGGGCGATGTGCTCGGTATCGCGCGTATCGCCGGCATCATGGGCGCCAAGCGCACCTCCGAGCTGATTCCGCTATGCCATCCGATCGGTCTGACGCACCTGGAACTGGACCTGCGCGCCGAGACTTCGCCACCGGCGGTGTACTGCCGCGCGCGCGCCGAGACCCGCGGGCGTACCGGCGTTGAGATGGAGGCGCTGACCGCGGTGCAGGTGGCGCTGTTGACCGTCTACGACATGTGCAAGGCGGTCGACCGCGCGATGCAGATCGACGGGGTGCGCCTGCTGCGCAAGTCCGGCGGCAAGAGCGGAGACTGGGCGGCCGGCGGCGAGTAGTCCGCCGTCGTCACAGTGCATTGCCGGCCAGCGCGAGGCGTAGGCCGAAACCGATCAGCAGGGAAGCGAAGAGGCCGTTGCGCAAGCGTTGCAGCGTTCTGCTGCGGGCGGCCACGCGGCCTATGGCGCCGCCGGCCAAGGCGTAGACGACATCGAAGCCCAGACCGAGCGCGACGAGTAGCGTTCCCAGCAGGCCGAACTGGACGAATACGGTGCCTTGCCCCGGATGCACGAACTGCGGCAGCAATACCGAACAGAACAGCAGTGCCTTCGGATTCAGCAGATTGGTCAGCAGGCCGCGGCGCAGCGACGCTGCCGGCGTTGGCGCCTGTCGTCGGGTCTCGCCGTGCGCCGGATCGGTCGGCGCCGTCGGTGCCCGCAGCACCCGGATTCCCAGCAGGATCAGATAGCCGGCGCCGATCAGACGCACCGCATCGAACACCCAGGGCGAGGCCTTGAATAACGCGGCCAATCCCACTGCAGCCAGTGTCACGTGCGCGGCCCGGGCCATGGCCAGGCCGAGTGCCGTGGCAAGCGCGTGAATTCTTCCGCGTACGGCCGCCGTCTCCAGCAGCAGGATCATGTCGGGACCGGGGATCAGATAGACCACGGCCAGCGCCGCCAGAAATACTTCCAGTCCGCCCATCGTTCTCTTTCGCTCGGTAGGTACAAGAGCGGATTCTAGCGCTGAGGGCCGTAGTGGGTGCTTGCCAAATGAGCTATTAAATTACATTAAATTGGCATATGTTGTCGGAAACAGGAATTTTACGAGTTGGTTATGCCAAATCCAAAGATGGATGGATATGACAGGAGGATTCTGGAGCTGCTGCAGCGGGATGGGCGCCTGAGCAACATCGAGCTGGCCGACAGGATCGGTCTTTCGCCCTCCCCCTGCCTGCGCCGGGTGCGGATGCTGGAAGAGTCGGGGGCGATTCAGGGCTATGGGGCCAGGCTGGACCGTGATCGCATCGGCCTGGGGCTGACGGTGTTCGTCAACGTCAAGGTCGAGCGGCATCGCGACGAGCAGGCCGAGGCGTTTTGCGCTGCGGCGTCCGAGTTGCCGGAAGTCGTGTCGGCTCATCTGGTGTCCGGTGAATCGGATTTTCTGCTGCAGGTGGTGGTGCCCGATCTGAAGGACTACGAGCGCTTTCTGACCGGTACGCTGCTCAAGCTGCCCGGTGTCAGCGACATCCGCAGCAATTTCGCCATCCGGACGGTCAAGCCGGCCAGCCCGCTACCGCTGAACCATCTGGGACGGTAGCGGGCCGCGCAGGAGGATGGGGCGAGCGTATGGCGAACGACGACATGGTGACCGGCTTCACGCTTTTCCCCACCGAGATCGGCAGCTGTGGTATCGCCTGGGGCGGCGATGGCATCGTCGGCGTGTGGCTGCCCGAAGCGGACGAGCTGCAAACGCGCGGGCGCATTCTTGCGGCATTGCCCTCGGCGCACGAGGCGTCGCCGCCGTCCGAGGTGCGGGCGGTGGTCGATGCGCTGGTCGTGCTGTTGCGCGGCGAGGACAGCGACCTGGCGTTCGCCGAACTCGATATGGAACGCGTGTCGGCGTTCGAGCGCAGGGTCTACGAGGCGACCCGCGCCATTCCGGCCGGCGCCACGCTGACCTACGGCGAGGTGGCGGCGCAGTTGGGCCAGCCCGGCGCGGTGCGCGCCGTGGGGCAGGCGCTGGGACGCAACCCGTTTCCGCTGGTCGTGCCCTGTCACCGGGTGCTCGCCGCGGGAGGCAAGGACGGCGGTTTTTCCGCGCCCGGAGGGGTCGTCACCAAGCGGCGGCTGCTGGCGATCGAAGCGGCGCGGCTGAGCGGTCAGGGCGAACTGTTCGGTAACGATCCCGATGCGGACGTCGCGCCCGGTTCGAACTGAGCGCGGAGCAGGGGCGGCAGGCTTGGCCTGAGCGTCTGCCAGCCGGCGTAGAACTGCGCACTTGTCGGCATCATCGGCGGGCGCAATTCGTTGCGGATCAAGCCCGCGTCCGCGAGAGCGGCCTTGACCGGCGCCGGGTTCGGCTCTGAAAACAGGGCCGTGATGGCCGGCACCAGAGTGTGGAAGCGCGTACGTGCCTCGGCCAGCCGTCCATCGGCAATGGCCCGGCAGACACCGACGTATTCCGGCGGGGCGACATGCGCGGAAGCCGCGATCGCGCCGCTGCCGCCGAGGCACAGCGTCGAGAGGATGTTGATGTCGTCGCCGGCCAGGACGCGCAGCCGGCCGTCCAGTATCAGAGCCAGGGTCTGTTCCTGCGAGCCGGCGCAGTCCTTCACCGCCTGGATGCGGGGGTGGGCGGCCAGGGCCAGCAGGGTCTGCAGCTCGAGCTGCACGCCGGTCCGGTAGGGGATGTCGTAGATCACCAGCGGCCTGGCGCTGGCGTCGGCCAGGTCGAGGAAATGGCGAACGAGAGCCGCTTGCGACGGCCTGACGTAATACGGCGCCGGCGTCAGGACGCCCGCGACCGGCAGCGCGTTGACCCGCTCCAGCGCGGCGTGCAGATGCGCTACGTTCTCGTCCGCGAGGCCGACGATGACGGGAAGCTCGCCGGCTCGCTTCGAGCACCGTTTCCAGCACGGCCCGCCTTTCATCGGCATTCAGGGCCGCCGGCTCGCCGGTGGTGCCGAGCGCCACCAGGCCGGCTACCCCCGCGTCGGCATATATCTTCACCAGCGTGCGCAGGGCCGCGTGATCGACCGCCCCGTCTGAGAAGGGCGTGATCAGCGGAATCCAGATTCCGGAAAAAACCGACATGAATCACCTCCATAACATCGACCGCATCAATGCCGTGCAGAGGTGAAGGAAAGCGCTGGGGGAGTATTGCTTACCGCAAGGCCGCTCCGTCACTCATCTGACGGAACGGCGCCCCGGTCAGATGAGCAGCTGTTTTTTCGCTTTGACGGCCACGCACACGGCTCGGGCACCGACAGGTGCGCTGCGTGTGAGGAGAAAGTGGCCTAAGGATTCCATAGGACGGACTCTACGGCGTTCGGCTCGCGGCGGAAGTGATCGGGCTTCGGTCCGATTTTTCGACGGAGTCCTGCGAATAATTGCTCTCGCCGAAGTTCGGCGATGTGTTGTAGTAACGATGATGTCTCAATGTTCGAACGATATGCAAAGCGAGTCTGTGATGAACGAAGGTCTTTCCTCAACCACCCTGAACGAATCCATTGTCGTGGCATGCCCCGAAGGCGCTGCTGCGCAACTCATGTTGCTGTTCCATGGCGTCGGTGGGACGCCGCAGGACATGGCGCCGCTCGGTGAGCGTCTGGCGGCCGCGTATCCGCAGGCCTGCGTCGTCAGCGTATGTGCGCCGTTGCCCTCGGATCAGGGGAGCGGCTACCAGTGGTATTCGCTCCGCGGCGCGACCGAGGAGAACCGGCCGGCGCGCATCGCCGAGGCGATGCCGGCGTTTCTGCAGACCGTGCGCCATTGGCAGCAGGCCACGGACACGGATGCCGAGCGTACTGCGCTGGTCGGTTTTTCGCAGGGCGCGATCATGGCCCTGGAGTCGACTCACGAGGCGCCCCGCCCCGCCGCGCGCGTGGCTTCCCTGGCCGGGCGCTTCGTGCACCTGCCGGAGCCGGTCGACGATGCCGTGACCCTGTATCTGCTGCACGGCAAGAGCGATCCGGTGATCCCGTACGGCTACACCGTTACCGCAGCCGAATACATCGTCGCGCGCGAGGGTGACGTGACGGCCGACGTGCTGCCCTTCGTCGATCATGAGATCACGGCGGAGATGATCGAGGTGTTGGTCCAGCGTCTGCAGGCGCATGTGCCGCGCCGCTTGTGGCAGGAGGCCATGCGTCTGCAGGCGTCGGCGGAGTCGTCCTCCGGAAACTGAGGGGCGGCGCTCGCTACAGCCAGGCGCGCAGCCGCGCCGCTTCTGCCGAGGTGCAGTGCAGCGCGATGTCCGTCAGCTCCAGCCAGTCCGCCAGTTCCCTGAGCTGCAGCGCCAGCGCGGCCAGCGTCTCGTCGTCCAGGCCGGGAACTTCGGCGTGTACGGCGTGCACCGCCAGGCGTCCGTGGCGGCGCTCGCTGCGCAGGTCGACGCGGCCCGCCAGCCGCTCGCCATGCAGGAAAGGCAGCACGTAGTAGCCGTAGGTACGCTGCTGCGCCGGCGTGTAGATCTCCAGGCGGTAGCGGAAGCCGAACAGGCGCTCCGTGCGCTCGCGGGCCCAGATCAGCGAGTCGAAGGGCGAGAGCAGGGTGCCGGCTTCGACTCTGCGTCTGGATTTGGGCGTCTGGCGGCAGTAGGCGGTCTGCTTCCAGCCCTGTACGCGTACGGGCGTCAGCTCGCCGGCTTCGACCAGTTCGTTCAGCCGCGCCCGGCAGTCCGGCGCCTCCAGCCGGTAGTAGTCGCGCAGATCCTGCTCGATGGCGACGCCCAGCGCTTCGGCCGAGCGCAGCAGCAGGCGCCTCTGCGCTTCGCTTTCCTCGAGTTCGGGCCGGTCGAGCAGTTCGGCCGGCAGCACGTGTTCCGGCAGGTCGTAGATGCGCTCGAAGCCGCGCCGGGTGGCCACGGTCACCTCGCCGGCGGCGAACAGCCATTCCAGCGCGTGTTTCTCCGCGCTCCAGTCCCACCACGGGCCGGCTTTTTCCCGGCGCGTGTTGAGGCTGCCGGCGCTCAGCGCCCCGCGTTCGCGTATGGCCGCCAGTACGCGTTCGATCACCGGCCGCTGCTCGCGGCCGAACTCGGCCAGGCGCCGGTAGATGCCCTTGCCCTGTGCCGCTCGGCGCATGCGCCAGCGCAGCAGCGGGTAAAGCTCCAGTGGCAGCAGCGAGGCCTCGTGGCCCCAGTATTCGAACAGCGCGCGGCGCTTGCGCCGGCCCCAGGCCAGGTCCTCCAGAGCGCCGGGCGCATAGTGCCCGAGCCGGGAAAACGCTGGCAGGTAATGCGAGCGCACCAGCGCGTTGACCGAGTCGATCTGTACTACGCCGAGCCGTTCGGTCAGTTCGCGCAGGTGCCAGTGGCGCACCTGCGCCGGCCGTCGGCGGCCGAAGCCCTGTGCGGTGAGGGCCAGGCGGCGGGCCTGAAGCAGGCTAATGGACTCGATTTCGGGCATTGTCGTATGGCAGGGGGAGTGCGGAAGTTTAGTCTGCCGCTGCGGCAATGTGGTTTGCCGCGGGGATTGCTACACTACGGCGCCCAATCCCCGCAAACAGGCTCCAGCCAGCATGAAACCCTTGATCCGGCTTTTCTTCAGAACCGTTCGAGTCGTCCTGTCGCCGCTGATGGTGCTGGGCGACCGTTTGACCACGCCGGCCGGCATCGAGCACTCCGCCGAGGAGCAGGCGCGGGTCAACGAGGCGGTCGGGAGCCTGGCTCTGTACCACTATCAGGCCTGCCCGTTCTGCATCAAGACGCGGCGCGCTATCACGCGCCTGTCGCTGCCGATCGAGCTGCGCGACACACAGCGTGACGTTGCGCGGCGCGAGGAACTGCTGCAGGGCGGTGGCGAGATCAAGGTGCCGTGCCTGCGTATCGCCGAAGCGGACGGCAGCGTGCGCTGGATGTACGAATCCGACGACATCATCGCCTATCTGCAGGAGCGTTTCGGTGCGGCCGGGGCGCAGCACTGACCGATAGCCGGCGTCGAGCGCCTCGCTCTCTTATGAAGTGCTCAGTCGGGACAGTTTCAAGGCATTGACGAATTGCTGTACGCGGCGCTTGACCTCGTCGCGGGTGCGCCTGAACGGTGTGGAGGAGTCGTCGTCGCTGTCTATGGGCGGGGAAATGAGCCAGCGCTTTTCCACCGCGCTGTTGGGAATCGGCGCATGCAGCGTTTCCGTCGGGCCGCTGATGACGATGATGATGTCCGCCCACAGCAGCAGTTCGCGCGACAGCAGTTTTTCGCTTTGCCGGCGGATGTCGACGCCGTCCTCCTGCATGACCTGCACGGTCATGCGGCTGAGCGGCTGGTTGCGCAGGCCCGCGGACCGCGTCTCGACGAATTCGCCGGCCAGCGTCCGCAGGTAGCCTTCGGCCATCTGCGAACGGTCGCTGTTGCCTTCGTCGATGCACAGGACGTGCGGAAGGCGGCGGAAGGTCGAAGACTCTTTTCCACGCATTGCCTTATCCCTGGGAGAGCAGGCTGCGCAGGTCGATCAGGGCGGCCTCGGCGCGCGAGATGTATGATGCCATGACCAGCGAATAGTTGGGCAACAGGCCGAAACCACTGCCGTTGAGTATGATCGGACTCCAGATCGGCTGCTGCGTGCCCTGCAGATAGTTGATGGTCTGCTGCATGCTGACCAGCGCGTTCTTCTTGGCGAGTACGTCGTGGAAGTCGATCTGCAGGGCCTTGAGGAACTCGATCAGCGCCCAGGCCGAACCGCGCGATTCGTAGAACACGTCGTCGATCTTGAGCCACGGCGTTTTGGCAATCTGGATTGCGGCGCGTGGAGTGGCCTGGCGGGCGGCGCTGTCGCCGGCCAGCGAAGTGTCGATGCGCTGTTCGCCGACGCTGGCGGCGAGGCGCTGCGCGATGGCGCCGAGGCGTTTGTCGACCAGGCCGAGGTAGGCGTTCAGATTGTCGGCGCGGGCGTAGAACTGGGCGTCCGGCTGCTGGGGATTGCTCAGGCGGGCCAGATAGCGCTGCAGGTCGCGGATGCCCTTGCCGTACTCACGCTCCGAGGAGGGGAACATCCAGGAGTTGTTCGGAAAGTTGAACTGCGTCTGCGCGTCGTCCAGGTCGCGGTCGCCGGCCGACTGCGACTGCGAGCGGCTGAAGTCGTTGCGCATGGCCAGCGCCAGGTCGCGGATCTGGGTCAGCACGCCGTATTCCCAGTTCGGCATGTTGTCCATGAACACGCCGGGCGGAGCGATGTCGTTGCTGATGTAGCCGCCAGGTTTGTCGAGCAGGGTCTGCGCCACGCGGATCAGCGTGGCGGTGGTGACGTAGCCGGTCACCAGCTTGGACTTGTCGCCGCCGGCCATCTTCAGCGCGTTGGCCTGCACGTCGAACTGTGCGGGTTCGCGGCTCCAGTACCAGCCCAGGGCGAACAGCAGCACCGTCAACGTGATAAGAATCAGCAGCAGTGCGCGCCAAGGGCCGCGTTCGGCGAACCTGCGCGGGTGGTAGGCGCCCAGCAGGCGGCGTCCGAGGTTTGAAGCGTCCCCAAGAAAACGGCGCATGACCTCGATGGGACGTGCGTTCATGGCTGGTGTTTCCCCCATTATGTTTACGGCCAGTGTACCCAATATTCCATGTGGGGGCTCAGCCGGCTGCGCAGGGCGCGCAGGCAGGCTACCATACACACCTGATCGACCATTTACTGGAGCCGCGTGATGAAATGGCTGAAACGACTGCTGCTGGTTTTCGGAGTCCTGGTGCTGCTGGTGGTCGGTGGTGTCGCCGTTTTCGTGGCGACCTTCGATCCGAACTCCTACAAGGGGCGCATCGAGGAGATGGTCAAGGCCAAGACAGGCCGAACCCTCACCTTAGCCGGAGACATGCATCTGGCGATCTATCCGCGCCTCGGCCTGCGTCTCAATGACGTCAGCCTGAGCAATCCGCCGGGTTTTGGCGAACAGCCTTTTGCTCGGATCGGCCAGGCCAGCCTCTACGTCGAGCTGTTGCCGCTGCTGCAGCGTCGTCTGGTGGTCGACAAGGTAGTGATCGACGGGCTCGATCTGGCGCTGGAACGCAACGCCAAGGGCGTGGCCAACTGGTCTGGGCTGGGCGGTGCGGCTGGCGGCAAGGCGGCCGGCAGCGTGTCGCAGAAGGCCGAGTCCAGCCCGGCCGCGGCGGCTGCCGGCGCGCCCTTCGCGCTGGCCGTGGCCGGCGTGGAGATACGCAAGGCGCGCGTGTCCTGGACCGATCGTGTCGACGGTAGCCACGTGGTGCTGGCGCCGCTGGATCTCAGCGTGGGCCGACTCGCGCCGGGGCAGTCGGCGCCGCTCAAGCTCAGTTTCCACGTCGAGAACGCCAAGCCCGCGGTGGGTGTGGACGCGACGATGACCGCCCAGCTCAGCGCCGATCTTGAAAAGGGCAGCTATGCCCTGAAGAACATCGTGTTCAAGGCCGACGCCAAGGGCGACAGTCTGCCCCAGGGCGAGCTGAAGGCCGCCTTGAGCGGCGATCTGGCCGTCAGCGAGGCCAAGGGTGGGCAGATCCGGTTTGCCCCGTTCAAGGTCAGCGTCAACGATACCCAGGCCGATGGTTCGCTGAGCCTGAGCGGGTTCGCCAATCCGGCGATCCAGTTCAAGCTGCACTCGCCCTCGCTGAACCTGGATCACCTGCTGGCGACCATGGGTGGCGCGGCCGAGTCCGGCAAGGCGCCGGCCGCCGGCGGCAAGGCCTCCGCCAAGCCGGCGATGAACGGCAACACCCCGATTCCGCTGCCGGTGGCGGCGTTGCGCAAGCTGCACGTCGACGGCGAGATCAGCGTCGCTCATCTGGTGGCGCAGAAGCTCAAGCTGAGCGCCGTGCAGGCGGTGCTGAAGGCCCGCAACGGCCTGCTGCAGCTGGCGCCGGTGTCCGCCTCGCTGTACGGCGGCGGCTTCAAGGCCAACGCCTCGCTCAACGTACGTGGCGCCCGCCCGCAGTACGCGGTGGACGCCAACCTGCAGCAGGTGCAGCTCGGCGATCTGCTCAAGGACTATGCCGGCGACGCCTATATGACCGGCGTGGCCAAGATGAGCGCCAAGCTGGGCACCTCTGGCGAGACGGTCAACGCGCTGACGCGCGCCCTGGCCGGCCAACTGGCCTTTGCAGTCACCGACGGCGCGTTCCAGCGCTCGCAGCTCGCCGACCGCATCCAGACGCTCATGGCCGCGCTGCAGCAGACCAAGCCCGGCGAATGGAAGGACAACCGTTTCGCTTCGCTGACCGCTACCGCACAGGTCCGGTCCGGCGTGATCGACAACCGCGACCTGCTGCTCAACGCGGTCAAGTTCAAGGCCACCGGCAGCGGCACCGCCGATTTGGTCAAGCGCCAGGTCGACTACGTGCTGAGTTTCGCCAAGGCGCAGGGCAAGGGCGCTGTCATTCCGCTGCAGATCAAGGGGCCCTTCGATTCCCTGAGCTACAACGTCGATCTGGCCAGCGTCGCGCGCGAGGCGGCCAAGGCGCAGGTCCAGAAGGAACTGGACAAGCAGCGCGAGAAGCTCGAGCAGGATCTGCAGAAGAACCTGCCGAAGAGCCTCAAGGGCTTGTTCTGAGCATCGAATGCAGCGGCGCTGTCTGAGCATCCTGGCTTTGTGCCTGGCAGCGCCGTCGGCACAGGCCGTGGATTTTCGCGTGCTGCACGTGCACTACGGTAACGGCCTGCATGTCGAGCTGCGGGCGCTGGTGAAGGCGCCCATGCAGCGTGTCGATCGGTTGCTCAACGACTACGATGCGCTGGCCCGTCTGGTGCCCATCGTGACCGAGTCGCAGCGCATCGTCGGCGCTGCACCGGGTGCCCAGCGCGTTCGCACGCAGGTGCGCGGCTGCGTGTGGTTCATGTGTACCTCGCTGACCAACGTCATCGACGTCACGCGCACCGGGCCGGGTGCCTACCGGGCGGTGACCGTGCCGGCGCAGAGTGACTTCAGCGCGGGTGACATGGATTGGTCGTACAAGGCCGATGGCCGCTACACGCTGGTGAGCTTCGATGCGCGCCTCAAGCCGGCGTTGTGGCTACCGCCGCTGCTGGGCCCGTACCTGGTCGAGCGCAAGGTGCGCAGCCAGCTCATACAGGGCGTGCGCCATCTCGAGGCGCAGGCTCGCAGCCGCAAACCCGTTCTGTTCAACCGGCCGTCGACGCAGGGCGCACGGTGAGCCGCGACGCGTTCAGCCATTGTGTGCTGGAGTGGTGGCGCGAGTACGGACGCAAGGACCTGCCCTGGCAGCACGAACCCACCGCCTACCGCGTGTGGGTGTCGGAGATCATGCTGCAGCAGACCCAGGTCGCCACCGTGATCCCCTACTTCGAGCGTTTCATGGCGCGTTTCCCGAGCCTGCCGGAACTCGCCGCCGCACCGCTGGACGACGTGCTGCAGCACTGGTCCGGCCTCGGCTACTACGCCCGCGCCCGCAATCTGCACAAGGCGGCGCATGCGGTCGCCGAGGAACACGCTGGCGAACTGCCGCAGGATCTGGAGGCGCTGTGCGCTCTGCCGGGTATCGGTCGCTCGACGGCCGGCGCCATCCTGTCGCTGGCTTGCGGCCAAGTGCAGCCCATCCTCGACGGCAACGTCAAGCGTGTACTGTGCCGCTACCACGGCGTCGAGGGCTGGGCGGGGTCGACCGACGTGCTGCGCCGACTATGGACGTTGGCCGAGTCACATACGCCGGAGGGCGATGCCGGCCCCTATACCCAGGCGATGATGGACCTGGGGGCGACGCTGTGTACACGCGCTCGCCCGGCCTGCGAGCGCTGCCCCTTGGCCGAGGGTTGCGTTGCGCTGCGCGACGGCCGCCAGCGCGAGCTGCCGGCGCCGCGCCCGCGGCGGGCCTTGCCCGAGCGCGAAACCTGGTTCCTGCTGCTGCTCGACGGAGAAGGCCGGGTGCTGCTGGAGCGGCGGCCGCCGACGGGGATCTGGGGTGGACTGTGGAGCCTGCCGGAGGCGGCGACGCGCGAGGAGGCCGATGCATGGTTGCGTGTCGAGGCCGGAGAGGACGCCGTTTGGGAATCCATGGAGCCGCTTGCGCACACCTTCAGCCACTTCCGCCTCAACATCCGTCCGCTGCGCGCCGTGTGTCAAAGCCCTCCCGCCGACGGGGTGAAAGAGCAGGCCAGGGTCTGGTATAAACCCGGTCTGTCGCCGCCCGGGGGAATCGCGGCTCCCGTGGCCCAGTTGGTCGAGTCCCTGCCCGAAGCGTCGGACCGGCCGCAACCGTTTTCCTAGGAGTGAAGCAATGACGAGAATGGTGCAGTGTGCTTATCTGGGTAAGGAAGCCGAAGGCCTTGACCGCCCGCCCTACCCGGGCGAGCTGGGCAAGCGGATCTGGCAGCAGATCTCCAAGGAAGCCTGGCAGTCGTGGGTGCGCCACCAGACCATGCTGATCAACGAGTACCGTCTGAGCCCGATCGATCCCAAGGCGCGCCAGTTCCTCGAAGAGGAGATGGAAAAGTTCCTCTTCGGCGGCGATGCGGCCAAGCCGGAAGGCTACGTTCCGCCCCAGGGGGGTTGACGAAGGGCGCTCGCCCCGGTTTAATTCGCATCCTTCGGCCAGGTAGCTCAGTTGGTAGAGCAGGGGACTGAAAATCCCCGTGTCGGCAGTTCGATTCTGTCCCTGGCCACCATCAGATTCAAAGGATTAGGCGGCTAAATGCCGCCTTTTCTGTCTCAAGTCCCTCTATTCGTACCAGTTAAGTGCCAGTTATGCTGGGGCTAGACGCACATATCTATTATGTCCTGCCGGGCTACACTATGCTTGGTGATCGGGCTGATAAAGAAGGACGCATAGACCGGCATCCGCATAAACGCATGAGTGACCGGATCATCGTTCCATCCAAACAGCCGGGGTAAATCTTTCTCGGGTGCTGATATGCGGGCCGCGTATACGAAGCTTACCCCCGCGAACAACGCCAGAACTGAACCGGGCAAAGCCATTTGCAGATATGCGTCCTATGCGAAAGCGAGCCAACCAAAGGTCGCCAGTCTGAAAAGCATTTGAATGGCGCCGGGCTGTTTTTCGGACATCTTGGTTCTCGCAGCGGAAACTACTCCCCGGGGGTTATTGCCGTCACGCCGCGTCTTTTATTCGCAGTTCGACATGCATGCCGGCCGCTGTGACCATGTTGACCAGCGCATCGAGACCGAACAGGTTGATCTTGCCGCGCATGAGGTCGGACACACGCGGCTGAGTGACGCCAAACAGCTTGGCGGCCTGCGCCTGACTGAGCCCGGCGGCTTCAATGTGCTTCTTCAGCGCCATCATGAGCGCCGAGCGCAGCTTCATGTTCTCGGCCGCCTCGGGGGTATCCTCAAGGGCATCCCACACGCTGGCATAACGTTCGTTGTTCATCGTCCTAACTCCTTCAACAGATCGCGATACCGCCGCCCCGCCAGGTCCACGTCGTCCTTGGCCGTCTTCTGCGTCTTCTTCTGGAAGCAATGCAACACGTATACGGCATCGGCCAGCTTGGCGACGTAGACTACCCGGAACGCACCGGCTGCATCGCGGATGCGAATCTCCCGAACCCCTCTTCCGATCGAGGGCATCGGTTTCCAGTCGTCAGGGTCTCGCCCGTTTTGTACCTGATCGAGCTGGTGGCCGGCCTCTCGCTTCGCATCAGGAGGGAAGGCCCGCAGGTCGTCCAGTGCGCTGCCTCGAAATTCGACGGGCTTGGACGTCTTCATTGAAGGATTATACAAAATTTTATATAGATGTCAGCCCATCGATGAGGCAGATCACGAATGGTGCTAGACCCGCTTCCTGCGCCTCGGTCGGCGCTCGACCCTGACCGCAGGGACCTGCGGTCCAGGGCCGCCATGCTCGGCGCCCGAGCCATAATAGGTCGCCAGGCTTTACCAATTGCACCATTTATAGTTCAGTTTGAGGTCAGGAGTCGCCGCATCGTCCGCAGATAACTTTGAAAACAATGATTCAAAGCTTGGTGGCGTTAGAGGTATCTCCACAGACTATCAATTGCTAATTTTGCTTCAGTTAGCAATTCATTAGCTGTTGGAGTGACGTAAGACCAATAAGAGAGCGAGGTCGCGGGTTTTGCTCTTGATTGGTCTGATTGCTGCTGGGGATGGAGTGATAGGGTCAGCTGCCCTCTGAGTGCCTGCTGTCAGGAAATCAGCCACCAGAGGAACATGCAGGCGAATGCTCCCACGACGGCGGTTATGAGCGACCAATAAAACAGCCGTGCAATAATGCGGTCCAGTGTGGTTGTGTGCCTGTAGAGCAGGTCGACGTCGGGCAGCAGGCTTACTTTACCTTTGCTGCTTAGCCGGGCAAGCCGCCGTGGCCAAGCCAGGGTCTGCGCGACATTCACAATGTCACCCCCGCTGATGTATTCGAAACCCAGCTGACCCTTGGTTTCGACGTTCTTGCGTAAGCGCCTGACGGTGACCTGACCGAATACGACCCACAGGATCATTGCGACGAACAGCGCGAGCAAGGAAAGCCCGAACAGGTTCGTTATGTCGTCGTTGCTCATAAACTGGACAGCCAACGCATGATCATGTCATAGACGCTGCCGGCATGCTGCCCGGCCAGCCGGTCCATGCCGACAGAACTTGCCGCGGCCACACCTGCCACCGCAAGCCCACCTACGACCAGAAGAACCCAGCCCAGAGGGGTCGCCGCGACAGCAACTCCCAAGGCTCCTAGGGCGCCCATCCCAGCGTCCGTCACCGCGATGCCTACGCCTACACTCAATGCAAAGCCACTCGATTGAATGAACATCTCTCTTTCCCAGTTGCCACCTTCTTTGTAGCCCGCATAAATATCCCCGACGCGACTTCCAAAGTCGATGACCGCTAGTCCGTTTCCAAGGAACTTTGCGTGTCGCGCGAAACGAACCAGATCGGTGCCCTCGACACTGGACCCAAAATCGAGTCGGGACATCCGACCTGTGCGCCGGATGCGTTCAAACATGCGTTCATCATTGGCACGCAGCGTGCGTCGCTGGCGTTTTGGTAAGCGCGACTTGATCGTGTTGAGTTCGATTCGGAAGCGTCGGTTCAGATTGGCCTTGGCCTCGCTCAAGCGCATCTGGGCCGCTCCCTTGGCGATACCAGACGTCGCTCTCGATCGTGAGATGCGGTGATACTCTACGGACGCGTGTTGGTACGCCTCAACCGCCTTCTTCAAGTTTTCCATGCGTCTGGCATAGACATCTGCGGTTGCCCCTACGCCAGCCACTCCATACGGTTCCCAGCCCCTCATCCTGTCCGTCAACTGCGCTAGTGCGCGGGTGTTTTCGCTTCCGTATGTCAGAGAGAGTTCACCAAGCGTCTGGTTTGCAGGCTGTTGGGACAGCAGCCCCAGGACAAGGCGGTCATGGTTTGTTTTGCTTTCACCCAGCATGTACGCGGCATTGGGCCACAAAGTGTTTGGCGGCGTTGGGCTAAGTCCGTGAACGCAGCCGGGTGGCAGATCCAGCATGCGCTGTAGCGTGTCAACCTGCGTAGGCTGGCGGGGCAGGATGATAGTCGTCCTTATGGTCAAGCCTCAGGAGACAACAGAAAACTGGAGGCTATAAAAATCATATGAAGTAAATGGAAATAAGCTCTGGTGCGATCTTGCAAATGAACTTCGGAGCTGGATATAGAACTTATTCTCTGAGGACACGCTGAATAAATGGCTACGCTGGCGACTTGCCGGAACTTTCGCGCAGCGCCCCACGGCACTTTGGATACGTACTGCAACCCCAGAACACCAAACCCGCCCTGCTTCCACTCTTAACACGGCGTCGCACCATCGGAGATCCGTACTTCGGACAGGTCGGTGCTGCCGCGGATCGAGCCGGTGATGCTTCGGAACCCTTATCGGTCTTTGGTGCGCTGGGCCTGGGGGTGGGCTCAAGTTGCGATAGCTTGTCGGTTGCAGCGATCGCAGACATGCCGAGAATGCCGCCGAATTGCAGTTCCGATACGGATGGGTCGGGTTCCGACGAGGCAGCCGTGACCCCAAAATCTGGATCTGTGGGAAAACCTACTACGGTCGGCTCCTTCGCGCTTGCTTTGGGCTGCTGTTCCGATCCTTTCAGAGTTACGCTTTCCAGGGAATCGTAAATCCGGGTCCTCAACTCGTGGACTGTGTAGCCGTGCTGTGCGGGGACCTGCAGGAGAGGCACGCCCGCAGCGCGGCAGGCATTGATCAGGAAACGGTCGCGCTCCTGACGTTTGCGCTGCTTGTGCGATTTGTCGTCGAGTTCGATGGCGCACAGTATCGACAGGTCGCTTTTGGCGCAGAGCAGAAAGTCGAAGTGTTTCGACCGAATCCTGTTGAACGCTTCCTGGCGCTTGCCTTTGTCCAGGCCCTTTCGAGGTTGGATGACGTCTGCGACGCGGACCTTGCCGAAAATGCGGTACTGCTCGCCCACCGCTTGATCGAGTACGCCGAGAAAGGAGCGCTCCGCCGGTGTGAACAAGGCGGAGGTTTGCGTGTAGGGATGGTCGTCACCCTTGCCGCCGGGACGTTTGCCTTTGAGGCCGGTTAACACGGCAACCGCCACCAGGATAACCGCCGATAACAGCAATACCCAAAGCATATTCGTCCCTTATGTGGCTATATGGTTGTTTCAATGGTTTGTCAGGGACTCTACCCGCCATTGTTGCTTGTGTTCGTGGGTGGTTCGGGTTCCGTTGCATGTTGATAGTAAACGGAAGCCGTTGGTGCAAGCTGATTTCGCAAAGCCCGGAAACCCGTGTCGAGGGCGTCTGTGGTCGGTGTGCGCGTTGCCTTGGCCTGCCATGAGTGTACCCACTCCCGACCGTGGGGCGGGCACGCCGGCCAAGCGCAGGATGTGCCACGCCAGCGCCTGGTTGTTGGAAAGCGCGGGGATTGTGCGTCTTCGTCGGCCTGCAGGACGACGAGCGTGCGCAGGTTGGTGCAGGAAGCGAAGGTCCCGTCGCCGGCGGCGGGCTTTCCCACTCGCAGCAGAGCTTCGCGTATGGAGTCCGGACTGATGCGGGTGACCAGATGTTCCTCCGATTGCTCGAAAGTGTGAACAGATCCTAGATGATCTCCGGCAGCTTAGGCGGGGCACGCCGGCTCAGCAGATGCGCGCCGTCCTCGTGGAGGACGATGTTTTCCTCGTGCACCATGCTTCGATCAGGCGCGAGCGTCAGGTTCGGTTCCAGCGTCAGCATCATGCCGGGCGGCGGCGAGGCCTGTCTCGGTGGCGTGTTACAGCGTGCGGTAGGTGCTGCGTGACACGCCGTCGGCGCGGCCGACGGCGTAGTTGCGGTCAAGGTCTTATGAATATCCGTCGATTCCGGTCACCGGGGCCGCCGCCTTGCCGACCTCGAATCCGGTTTCCGGGTGTTGGTGCAGCCAATGGAGCAGCCGGACCAGCGCTGTAAGCTCGCTGTCGGAAAGCAGTCTGTCGTTCACGTCGCCACCTCCGGTTCTTCCGTGATGAAAGCCAGTACCTCCTGCGCGACGTGATCGAGATCGACCCCGCGGCGGTCGGCTTGGGTATGACGTTCATCGTCATCGTCGAACTGGAGCGCGAGCGCGCTGATCGGGTCGACGCGTTTCGGAGCAAGGCGATGAAGGAGCCGCTGGTGCAGTAGTGCTACTACGTCACCGGCGAGGGGGATTGCGTGCTTGTGGTACTGGCCCGGGGCATGAATCATTTCGAGGCCATGACGCGGCGGTTGTTCTTCGAGGACGCGAATGTACGGCGCTTCCGTACGTTCGTGGCGATGGGCGAGAGGTTCCATTCGCTGGCGGTGCCGGCCGCCGGGGCGCCAGGGGACGACTGACGGGCGGGCCAGGCCCCAGTCTGATGCGGCACGAAGCGTCTCTCTGAACCGTAACAGACGCTTCGGGCGGATACTTGGCAGCCCCGGAGTGCACGCCCGACTTGCACATACAGGCAAAACAGGGAAACTGTCTGTGCGCGCCGTCCTACGGTGCGATTGAGGGGGAACCAATTTGGCCGGGCAAGTGAACGGTCCTGATCTTGAGTCTCAGAATGACTTGCAGCGCCTGACCCAGATCTACAAGGCGCTTAGCGAGGTCAACCAGGCCATTGTCCGTATGAGCGACGAGGCGGAGTTGTTTCCGCTGATCTGCCGGGTGGCGGTCAAGTTCGGCGGCGCGCGTATGGCCTGGGTCGGTGTTCACGGGGCGGACACGGACCTCATCGTTCCTGTGGAGTCCTACGGCAGCGGCATCGAGTATCTCGATGGCATACGTATCTCCATCCGGGAAGATCTACCCGAAGGACGCGGACCCTCCGCCACCGCCTTCCGCGAGAATCACGCGGTTTATGTCAATCACTACATGCGCAGCCCGATCACCGATTCGTGGCGCGAACAGGAGCAGCGCTTCGGTTGGAACAGCGGGGGGGCGTTTCCGATCACACGCGGCGGAAGGTCGTATGCCGTGCTCGGCGTCTACCATACGGCCGAGGATTTCTTCGATGTCCAGACCGTCACCCTGTTCGAGGAAATGTGCGGCGACATCGGTTTCGCGCTGGATAATTTCGACCGCGAGCGTCAGCGCCGCGAAGCGCTGGAGGCGCTGCAGACCAGCGAGCGGCACTTTCGCGCCTATTTCGAGCGTTCGATGGTGGGCATGGCGGCGACCCTGCCCGACAAGAGCTGGATGGAGGTGAATGACGCCCTGTGCGGGATGCTCGGCTACACGCGCGAGGAACTCATGGCGCGCACCTGGGCTGAGATCACGCATCCGGACGATCTTGCCGACAACGGAGAGATATTCGGGCGCCTGCTGCGCGGCGAGATCAACGAATTCAATTTCGAGAAACGGTTCCTGCGCAAGGACGGCGGCGTGGTGAACGTCTATCTGGCCGCTCGCGGCGTGCGCAATGCCGACGGCAGCCTGGCCTATCTGGTTGTGCTGATCGAGGACATCACGCTGCGCAAGCAGGCCGAGGTGCGCGATCGCATGCGCCGCCGTGCGCTGGAGGCCGTAGCCAGGGGGGCGGAGCTGCAGAATGTCATGAACGAGGTCATTCACAGCGTAGAGGCGACCGATTCGGCGATGGTGTGTTCGATCCTGGTGCTTGACGAGGAGCGAAGACACCTGAAGACCGGTGCGGCGCCAAGCCTGCCGGCCTATTACAACGAGGGGGTGAACGGGCTGGAGATCGGCCCCGGCGTCGGGTCCTGCGGCACGGCGGCCTATACCGGTGAGCGCACCGTAGCCGAGGAAATCGCCACGCATCCGTTCTGGCCGGAGTCCTTCCGAGTGCTCGCCGCCAGGGCGGGTCTGGCGGCGTCCTGGTCGGAGCCCATCCGCTCGGCGGCCGGTCTGGTGCTTGGTACTTTCGCCATCTATTACCGCCATCCGGCAAAGCCCGACGCGCAGCAGATCGCGCTTATCGAGGATGCGGCGAACCTGGTCGGCATCGCGCTGGAGCGCCATCGTGCCGAGGAGGAGCGCAACCTGGCCTCGCTGATCTACCGCGGCAGCAGCGAGGCGATGCTGGTCACGGATGCGCAGAATCGCGTGGTCGCCATCAATCCGGCGTTCACCCGGGTCACGGGAAACGAGATCGATGAAATTCGCGGCAAGGATCCCGCCTTTCTGCGCTCGGGCAGACACGGCGAGGAGTTTTACCGCGAGCTGTGGGAGGATGTGAATAAGACCGGCTTCTGGCAGGGGCAGATATGGAATCGGCGCAAAAACGGCTAAATCTTTCCCGAGTGGCTCACGCTGAACACGGTGCGCGACTCCAACGGCGAGGTGCTGCGCTATGTAGCGCTGAGTTCGGACATTACCGACAAGGTGCGCTCTGACGAGCTGATCTGGCGCCAGGCCAACTTCGACTTCCTGACCGACCTGCCCAACCGCTACATGTTTCATGACCGCCTGGAGCAGGAACTGCGCAAGTCCCATCGCGAACGGTCGCTGCTGGCGCTGCTGTTCATCGATCTGGACCGCTTCAAGGAGGTGAACGACACGCTGGGGCATCAGATTGGCGACCGCTTGCTGGTCGAGGCGGCGGCGCGCATCAGCCGCTGCGTCCGCGAGTCCGATACCGTGGCGCGCCTTGGCGGCGACGAGTTCACGGTGATCCTGACCCAACTCGCCGACACCAGCGATGTCGAGCGCGTCGCCCTTCAGGTCATCGCGGCGCTGGCCGAACCCTATGTGTTCGAGACCGACTTTGCTTACGTGACGGCCAGCATTGGCATCACCTTGTATCCGCAGGATTCGGCCGATATCGAGCAGTTGCTGCGCAATGCGGACCAGGCCATGTACGCGGCCAAGAACGCGGGGCGTAACCGCCTGAGCTACTTCACGCCGGCGCTACAGGAGTCCGCGCGATACCGCCTGCGCCTGGTCAACGACCTGCGCGGTGCGCTGCAGGAGCGGCAGTTCTCCGTTTATTTCCAGCCGATCCTCGAGTTGGTCGGCGGGCGGGTGGTAAAGGCCGAGGCATTGCTGCGCTGGGAACATCCCGAACTGGGCATCATCGACCCACAGGAATTCATTCCGCTGGCTGAGGAAACCGGCCTGATTCTGTCGATCGGCGATTGGGTGTTCCGCGAAGCGGCCCGCTGGGCCAAGCGTTGGGCGGGACTGGGTAGCCACGATCTGCAGGTATCGGTGAACATGTCGCCGGTGCAGTTCCATAGCGACACCCCGTTGGTCTCGGATTGGCTGGGTCATTTGCAGACGCTTGGCGTCAGCGAGAGCTGCATCAGCGTCGAGATCACCGAGGGACTGCTGCTCAACGCCCTGCCGACCGTGACCGACAAGCTGCTGGCCTTTCGCGATGCGGGCATTCAGGTCGCCATCGACGATTTCGGTACCGGCTATTCGGCGTTGTCCTACCTCAAGCGTTTCGACATCGACTACCTGAAGATCGACCGGTCGTTCGTCCACAATCTGGAGCACGATTCCCATGATCTGGCGCTGTCCGAGGCCATCGTGAGCATGGCCCACAAGCTCGGTCTCCAGGTCGTGGCCGAAGGCGTGGAGACCGAGGTGCAGCGGCGCCGGCTGGCGGATATCGGGTGTGACTACGGTCAGGGTTACCTGTTTTCGAAACCCTTGCCTGCCGACGATTTCGAGCAATACCTGTTGGGTGTGGGGGCGCCGCGCACCGGATAGCGGCGGGGACATTTGCCCTTTGGCGGGCTTTACGGCAATCTTTCCCGCTCCTTTCGGGAGGGAATGGATTCCATGAAACTCAGCGTCGTCTATCCGGGTACGTTCGATCCGATCACCAATGGCCATACCGATCTGGTGCGACGTGGCTGCCGGCTGTTCGACCGTCTGGTGGTGGCGGTGGCGGAGAATCCGGCCAAGGGCACGACCTTCAACCTGGATGAGCGCGTGGCGATGGCGCGCGAGGTGTTGAAGGATCTGCCAGGTGTCGAAGTGGTGGGATTTCGCGGCCTTCTGGTGGAATTTGCGCGTGAACAGGGAGCCAACCTGATCTTGCGCGGGCTGCGCGCGGTGTCGGATTTCGAGCATGAGTTCCAGCTCTCCAGTATGAACCGCAAGCTTGCGCCCGAGGTCGAGAGCATCTTCCTGACGCCGGACGAGGCCTACGGCTTCATCTCCTCCAGTCTGGTGCGTGAGATCGCCCGCCTGGGCGGTGACGTTTCAGGCTTCGTCGCGCCCGGCGTAGAGGCTGCGCTGCGCAGCCGGCTGCGGTAAAATCCAGACTCCTTTACTCAGTTATTCTCGAGTCAGACATGGCCCTTTTCATCACCGACGAATGCATCAACTGCGACGTGTGCGAGCCGGAGTGCCCGAACGAGGCGATTTCCCCCGGCGAGGAGATCTACGTCATCGATCCCAAGCTGTGCACCGAATGCGTGGGACACTACGACACGCCGCAGTGCAAGGAAGTCTGCCCCGTCGACTGCATTTTAGTGGATCCCGAGCACGAGGAGACGCGCGAGCAGCTGATGGACAAGTACGAAGTGCTGATGGCGCAGGGCTGAGGTACGCCGGTCGGCGCATTCAGCGCTGGCAATGCGGGCAGTAGTAGCTCGAACGCTGTCCGATCACCGTCTGGCGGATCGTCGCGCCGCACTCCGGACAGGGTTCTCCGGCATGGCCGTAGACCTTCAGCTCGATGCGGAAGTAGCCCGGATTGCCGTCCTCGCGGGTGAAGTCGCGCAGCGTGGTGCCACCGGCGGCGATGGCTTCGGTGAGTACCGTCTTGGCCGTTTCGGCCAGTTTCGCATAGCGTTCCCTGGCGATTCTTCCGGCCGCCCGTGAAGGATGGATGCGGGCGCGAAACAGCGCTTCGTTAGCGTAGATGTTGCCCAGCCCGACGACGACGTGGTTGTCCATGATGAAGTTCTTCACCGGCCCGCGCCGCCCACGCGAGAGGCGGTAGATACGCTCGCCGTCGAAGGCGTCCGTCAGCGGCTCGGGGCCGAGTTTGGCCAGCAGCGGGTGGCGCAGCGGGTCCTCTCCCGTCCACAGCACGGCGCCGAAGCGGCGCGGATCGCGCAGGCGCAGGGTCAGTCCGCTGTCGAGCACGATGTCGACGTGATCGTGGCGTTCGGCAGGGGTCTGCGCAGGCAACACCCGCAGGCTGCCGGACATGCCCAGATGCAGGATCGCGGTGCCGGCGCGTGTGCGCAGCAGCAGGTACTTGGCTCGGCGTTCCACGGCTTCGATGCATTGTCCGCGCAGCGTGTCCGGCAGTTCGGCGGGTATCGGCCAGCGCAGCCGCGGGTCGCGCACCACCACGCGCTCCACGCGGTGGCCGAGAAGATACGGCTCGATGCCTCGGCGCGTGGTCTCGACTTCGGGCAATTCGGGCATGGAGTCAGACTTCCTCGGTGCAGGCGGCCGGCGTACTGCCGCGCTGCATGACCAGCAGGGCGAGCAGGATGAGTGCGCCGCCTATCCAGGTTGCGTAGGTGGGGCGCTCGTGCAGCCAGATGGCGGCGAACAGCGCGGCGAACAGGGGTTCGCTCAGCTCGACCATCTGCACCTGCGCGGGCGGCGCGTGGACGATGGCCTGCGTGGTGCAGTAGAAACCGCCGATCGAGGGCAGCAGCGCGAGTCCTCCGAGCAGCAGCCAGCCGGCCGGATCCAGGTGCGGCAGCGGAGCTCCGTCGGCCAGGTACGGCACGCTCAGATAAAGCGCACCGAACAGCAGCAGACGCCGGGTGACGGCGAGTCCGCCGCCCAGTTGGAGGCGTTTGGCGAGTACCGAAAACAGCCCGTAGCCGGCGCCGGCGAGCGCGGCGAAGCCAATGCCGACCCAGCTTCCCGGCGTGGCGACGCCGAGCAATACGGCGAGGCCGGTGCAGCCCAGCGCAAGCGCGAACCAGTGGTGGAGGCCGGGGCGGTCGCCCAGCAGCACCCAGCCGAGCAGCAGGGCCGTGAGCGCGGCGCTGGCCATGAGTGCGAGAACCACGTTGGCGGCGATTTCGTAGCGGTAGGCCTGGGTTTCGCAGAAGAACAGCACGAAGATGCCGAACAGGGCGCACACCGCAGCGGTGCGCAGCGAGGCGCTGGGTGTGCCTGCGCCGCGCACGAACGCTACGAGCGCGAGGCCGCCGATGAGACTTTTGTAGAAAGCGATGGCGGCCGCGCCGAGGCCGGCGGCCATGAGGCTTTTGCTGAGCACGCCGATGCTGCCGTTGAGCGCGGCGGCGCTGAGAGCGAAGAGGAGGCCGCGGGTGGCTGTGGGGCTACGCTGCATGAAGTCGGTCGGGGCAGGGGAATGCCGCAGTATCCGGGCTGCGGACGCCGGCCGCAAGCAGGGTTTCAGGCGTTTCTATGCTGGGCGAGGAGGTCGAGCAGCGCCTGCCTCGGCAGCTTGCCGGTGGCGTTGCGCGGCAGCGCGTCGACCTTGAGCAGCGGGCGCGGCAGGAACACCGGGTCCAGCGCGCGCGCGAGTGCCTGGAGGATCTGCGCTTCGCTCAGGCTCGGAGCGACGACAACCGCGCTCAAGCGCGGACGATGATCTTCGTCGGGCACCAGGAAGACACCGTCTTCCACGCCTTCTATGCCCTGCAGACGACTGTTGAGGTCGCCCAGGTCGATTCGCTTGCCGGCGATGTTGACCAACTCGCTCTTGCGTCCGCGCAGTTCGAAGCGCCCGTCCTGATGCAGGGTGACGTAATCGCCCATGACGTGCGGGGCCTCCAGTTGCGGTCCGTCCACGCGCAGCAGTTCGTCCGCCACGGTATCGACGGTGATGCCATCCAGGACGTTCCATGAGGTTTCGCGGGCGGGGCGCCGGCTGGCGACCGCGCCGGTCTCGCTGCTGCCGTAGACTTCGTAGACCGGGCAGCCGAAGACGTCTTCGGTACGGGCCGCGAGCGCGGGCTCCAGGTGGGTGGTGGAGCTGATGATAAAGGCTGTTTCGGGCCACTGCAGCTCCGCTTCGGCGCAGGCGTGCAGGTGTAGTGGCGTGGTCAGCAGTACGCGCGGCTCCTGCATCTCGGTCAGCGCGCCGCGGACGTCCTCGGGGTAGAAGGGGCGACCGCTGTGCACTACGCAGGGGCCGAGCAGTGGCTGGAGAATGCTGAACTCCAGGCCGAACATATGCTGTGGCGGGACCGTGGCGACCAGCTGATGGCGCTGTTCGTCCAGACCGAAGCGCCGCATGTCGAGCCGAGCGCCGGCGGCGAGCCGCTGCCAGCTCTTTGGGCTGGGCTGGGCCTTGCCGCTGCTACCCGAGGTGAATAGGACGATGCCGGCCTGCGCTGACGGCACAAGGGGACGCTCGTCGTCGGCCTCCGGCGGAGCGATGTCGGACAGGTCGAGGCGGTGCTGTTCCGGGCAGACGATGTCGCTTGAATGGTCGCTCAGGCAATAGGCGTCGTAATCGGTGGCGATCTCGTCGATCACCTGCGGGGCATGGCTGGGCGGCAGCAGACACACCTGTCCGCGCAGTTGCAGCGCGGAGAGCGCCACCATGAAATGGTAACGGTCGGCGCACAGGTTCACGGCGTAGCCGCGTTCGGGGAGGCGGGCCGCGGTTCGGGCCACGTGGCCGAGATATTCGCGGCGGCCAATGAGGCGGCCCTTGTACCAGGCCAGCGGCGAATCGGAATCGGCAGCGGCGAGCAGGGGCAGACTGTCTGCGTCAGGGGTCATTGACATGACGTTTGGTTGTGTCAATGGGCTCCATGAACACTCGCCGCAAATCCATTTGGCGCATGGCACGCAGGGTGTCGCGCAGGCCTGATTCGGGTTCGTCGCGCAGCACAACGCGGCGCAGTGCCACTTCGGCCAGGAAAAACAACGCCAACAGCACATAGTTGAGGAAATTGGCGAACAGTGACCAGACTTCCAGTGGAGCGTCCACCGCCAGCACGGCCGACAGCAGCGCCATGATCAGGCAGAACCACATCCACGACCAGCTGACGCGGCGGGTATAGCGCAGTGCGCGTTCGGAAGGGGCGGCGCGTACGTGCAGGGCGATGCGGGTGATCAGGTCGGTCCGTCCAGGCAGCAGCGTGCGGCCGAAGAACATCGCGGCGGCAAGGTTGATGGCGACCGGGGGCAGGAAGAGCATGCCGTAGAGGCCGGCGAATTCGAACATCGCCAGCGTGGCGAGCCCGTAGATGCCCAAGAACAGCAGGCTGCCGGTATCGCGCGTGCGCAGTGCCTGCAGCAAGCTCAACGCGAGCAGGGTCGTCAGCAGCAGGGCCGCGGGAAGCGGATAGTCATAGGTGACGCTGAGATGCGCAGTGAGTGCGTAGGCAACCAGCAGCAACGGCCAGAGTCGCATCGAGTGTACTCGCGTCAGTCGCGCCGGTTCTGCTCGATGTGCTGGGAGAGGGCGCGCAGGGAGGCGAATATCTGCTGGTTCTGGCTGTCGTCCGACTTGAGCTGGAAGCCGTAGCGCTTCGAGATTGCCAGCGCGAGTTCCAGCGCGTCGATGGAGTCCAGGCCCAGGCCGTCGCGAAACAGCGGCTGTTCGGGGTCGATTTCCTCGACGCTGACATCTTCAAGATTGAGCGAGTCGACGATGAGAGCGGCGACTTCACGCTCCAGCCCGGACATCTCTGCCATGTTATTCCTCTGAGCGACAACAGGTTCTTTATCGGGGCCCACTGGCGGTGCAGCGCACGACGCGGCGAATGTTAGCATAGCGTCCGCTTTGAGGACCTTGCTGTGGGGGTATCTACCCCGATACCGCGGACTCTTTTGAAAGAGTGCACACTGTGCCGAAGGAGTGTCTATGTCCAAGAGAAGGAAGTTCAGCCCGGAGTTCAAGCGTGAAGCGGTGGCCCTGACCCGCCAATCCGGTGTGAGTTGCCGCCAGATCGCCTTGGAGATCGGCATGAACCCGAACCCGCTAAGTCGGTGGAAGCGTGAGGCCGATAAGGCATCCGGTCAGGCGTTTGGAGGCTCCGGCATAACCTGTGACCAGGAGCTGGCTGCGCTCAAGCGCGAGTTGGTTCGGGTGAAGAAGGAACGCAATTTTTTACGCGAAGCGGCAACGTTCTTCGCCAAGGGATCGTCCTG